>JAOZTO010000422.1 GCA_029942265.1 Desulfocapsa sp. | reverse complement strand
GCATTTAATGCAAGCAGGTTGGTTTGTTCGGAAATTTCTGTTATCGCTTCTGTTACTTTGCTGATTTCTGCTGCAGCACTTCCCAAGGCATCGACTTTCTCTGAAGAACTTGCGGCTAATGTCACAGCATGTCTTGTGATTTCCTGTGCTTTATCGGTTTTTTGTGCTTCTTCTTCCACCGAGGATAAAATTTCTTCAATAGCACTGGCAACAAGGCCGACATTGGTAGATGCCTCTTCACTGGCAGCAGCTACTGAATTCATATTACTACTCATTTCTTCTGTGGCAGCTGCAACACTGTCTGCCTGGCTGGAGGCATTGCTTGTACCATTGGCAAGATCGGTTGAAATGTTGGATAAAGATTGTGATGATTCTGTAAGTGCCTTGGCCTGATGGCTGATTTGGCCAATAACATCTTTTAGTTTAGAGGACATTGCCATGAGGGCGGTTCCAATAGAATCTATTTCGTCATTTCCAGTTATGTCAATGTGATTGGAAAAGTTACCTTTGCCCATTTCTACAGTGGCTTTTTGGATACGAATAAGTCGCTTGCCCACTTTGAGGAGAACTGAGAAAAAGAGAATGAAGAACGCAAGTAATGAAATGGCGGCAAATACCATTAAAACCTGTAGTGTTTTAATGGTACTATTTAAAGAATCTCCGGCAGCTTTTTCAAATACATGAACCTGGTTTTCAAGTACTTCAAATGCTTTGAATGCTGGAGAATCGTCTATCTTAACAGCGCTGTCAATTTCGTTGGAAGATTTACCATTCTTGTGCATGGCAATGGAGGTTTCTATGGCTTTTGCGTACAATGTGGCCACGGCGTGGGCTTTTGCTAGTGCCGTACTTTCTGCGGATGAAAGATCAAGTTGTTTGTAGCTGTCAAAGGCTTTAAACATACGATCTTTGTTCTGCATAAAGCGATCAGCATATTTCTGGGTGCCACGCAAAACATGGTTTTTGAAATTATGAATAAAGCCGCCATAGCCAAATTGTGATCGAATCTCAGCCAGTTGAACCTGCCGCTTTATCGCCGTTTGCTGATAGTTCTTCCAATCACTACCAATGTTTATGATGGATCTAAGCTGCATAATTCCAGTCACTGAAAGTAGAACAATCAATCCCAGCGAGAGAAAAAGGAGTTTCTTTTTAATAGTCATGTCGGTTCCCCTGTGAAAAAAATATAGTGTTAATGCAATAGATTATGTGCGAATATTTACCTGTACTTGTCTATAAACTGTTCAATTTTACTGAGTTGGAAATCTTCAGCAAGTTCTTCAATTCTTGTGGTAAATTGTTTGTACTTTCCCGATTCTTCCAAAGACAGGATGGAAGTCTTGTTTAGTAGAGCAGAAATTTCACCATAATACGCCAAAGTAAAGAGTTCTTCAATGTCTTTAGGTGGCGGGCAGATAATACTTTCTTGTGAGTCATCCTGCTCTTGATGGCAATTGTCTGCATAAATCAAAGTAATGGAGAGTTGTTTTGCGATAATGTTCATCAGAGTAGTGGTTACAAAAGGTTTAACAATAGAATCGTTAAATAAATCTCTATTTTTTTCCTGCTGTTTTTCATCCGATGGAAGCAAAGCCGTGACAGCAATTACTGGTATGTTTTTATAGTCGGAATTCTGCTTTAATTGTTCTGTTGTTTGGAAGCCATCCATTTCTGGCATGCATAAATCCATTAATATAATGTCAGGATGAAAGCGTTCACAGGCTCGCAAAACTTCATAACCATCCACTGCTTCGCTGGTTAAAAATCCCACAGATTCCAAGGTGTCACGAAGAACTATGCGGTTGGAGAGCTCGTCGTCAACGATGAGTATCTTTTGAGGATTACTTGCAGATGTTGAGTAACCTGTGACAGTTGGAGTGTTTTTCATTATTGCCACATCGCTGCCTAGTACGGGAACTTTAATAGCAAAAGAAAAACAGCAGCCTGGCCCCTGGCCAGTTTCCGGATTCTTGTCGATAGGGCTGAGTAGTTCCAGCTCACCACCCATAAGGCGAACCAGCTTGCGACTGATGGCAAGCCCTAACCCTGTTCCTTCGGAATGGTTCAGCCGATCACCTGCCTGTTCAAAGGGGGCAAATATAGTTTCCTGCATGTCAGCACAGATACCGGGGCCGGAATCTTCGACTAAAATAGTCAATAGTGATTTTTCGTTGTCCACTGTTTCAGCGTGAATCCTAAGTGTACAGTGACCTTGGTCGGTAAATTTCACTGCATTGGAGAGCAGATTCAGGAGTATTTGGCGCAGGCGCAGTTCATCACCATGGATGACTGCCGGAAGGAATGAACCTGGTTCATAAGTTAATTTAAGTCCTTTTGCTTTTGCTCTCAGTTGCATGATATTAACAATGTTATTTAGACATTCTGGGAGGCGAAAATCATTGGTTACCAATTCCATTTTTCCAGCTTCAATTTTTGATAGATCAAGAATATCGTTGATAAGCATTAGCAAATGTTCGCCGGACTGGTGTATGGTCTTAATGCCACTTTGTTGCTTTGGCGTGAAGGATTCGTCTGCTGCAAATATTTGAGTGTATCCAAGGATGGCATTGAGTGGAGTTCGGAGTTCGTGGCTCATATTAGAGAGGAATTCACTTTTGGCTTTGTTGGCATTTTCGGCGAGCAATCGTGCTTTAAACAGCTTTAATTTTTGCT
>JAOZTO010000421.1 GCA_029942265.1 Desulfocapsa sp. | reverse complement strand
TGGAACCACACATATGGGGAAGAACTTTCGCGCCGAGCCGGGTCAGCTCATTACACACCTTTGTTGTCGGTTCATCGACAAAATCTTTATAATGTTTTGGTGAAAGCAGAATAGGGCACTCCATATCTGCTCCGTAAAAAATATACTCAACACCTGCCTCAATCAGAGCTTTACCAACCTCAATATTAAGTGGAACCAAAGCTTCCTGAAGATCTCGAACCAATTCCGGATTTTTATACATATCCATCATGATTTCATTGGTGCCCCTCAATCGTGTCGCTATGGTAAAAGGGGAAATATATTCACAGGCAATGGGGACTTCTCCCTTTAACTCATTCTTAAGAAGGGACACACCCTTTAAAAAATGATCCATACGTTCTGTGAACATATTTGACTTGGCAATGCGGCTTACATCCTCAATAGATTTAATGGTTTCCTGCTCAATTATTGGAAAAACATCTTCAGGATAACTCACCTTACAATCCAATGCTTCGGGGATTATTCCGCCGATCAATCCCATCCCAACCATGACCCAGTCGAACTTAAATTCATCCAGGCCAGCGAGATGGGCGTCTGCCATCGCCTGCCCCCCAAGCAATGCCTCTTTGAAGCTGGGACCGTAGTATCGACAAACCGGTGCTTCTTGAAATGGACAATTGGGCACCCTATCTACTGGCTCCAAATTAATCGCTGCTTTCATTATTTCAGTTGAATTCATCTATAATTCCTCCATTTTCTCTGTTTTTTTAAATTGAGTTAGGAACGGGGCCGAAAAAACTTCCCCGTTCCTTATTTGTTCACCGGAAGATATCCTGCATAGCAGGTTTCTACCGGGCCAGTCATGATAATCATACCGTTTTCTTTCAGCTCGATCTCAACCGATCCAGCCGGCATAACGACAGTCATACATTTTTCTGTAGTTAATCCCCTTCTATGGGCGGCAGCTACAGCAACACAGGCACCTGTTCCACAGGCTGTGGTTAACACTCCCGGTCGCTCCCAAACGGAAAGCTGTAATGTCCTGGCATCAAGGAGCTGAGCTACCCCGATGTTAGCTTCTTCAGAGAAGAGAGGATTTTTTTGGAGTTTAAGGCCGTGGAGTGATAGATTGACTGCTGATAAATCGTCCACAAAGAAAACCGCATGTGGGTTACCAATATTCATGCCTACCGGATCCTGGAGTGGGCCATCGCCAATCTTTAGATGAAGCGTATCTATTTCCTGGGAAAGGGGAATTTCATGCCATTCTGTTCGTACTTTACCCATTTCAACGGATACTAGTTTTTCTCCAGTCATGTGACAGGCAAGCATGCCGCCAATCGTCTCTATAACAACTTCTTTAAGGTCGCTTTCTTTCAACATAAGCCAACCAATACAGCGAGTGGCATTGCCGCATGCTTCAACCTCATTCCCATCCGGGTTAAAAATTCTTAAAAAGGCATAAGTTTTTTCAGAACGTGAAGATTCAACCACTAGCAGCTCATCAGCACCAATGCCTTCGCGCCGGTCACAGATATGGATAATCTCTGCAACAGTTGGCTCATAAGGTTTCTCTCGCGCATCCACAATGACAAAATCGTTACGCAGGCCATGCATTTTAATAAATGGCAGACCAACGCAGATCAAACTGTTCTTTTTATCGGATAACCAAGAATGCTGCATATATCCATACCCTCTTGAAAAACTTGTTGAGATCTCAGTTAATGAGAACTATGCAGATGGCAGGCACAAAAATGCCCTCCACCCAAATCTATAAGAGAAGGCGCCTCATGTTTACATTTTTCAAATACATGAGGGCAACGGGTACGAAAATAACAGCCTGAAGGCGGGTTAATGGGACTGGGGATCTCTCCTTCCAAAAAGATGGTCTCTTTTTGTTGATGAGCGTCCACCTGAGGAACAGCAGAAATAAGGGCTCTGGTATAAGGATGAGCTCTCTGTTGGAAGACTTCGCTTGTCTGCCCCATTTCTACAATTTTACCGAGATACATAACTGCCATATCGTCAGCCATATATTTTACCTGGTTCAGATTGTGTGATACCCACAGATAGGTGATATCCATTTGGTCTTGAAGATCCTGCATCAGGTTAAGGACTGTTGCTGCGGTAGAAATATCAAGGCCGGAGGTAGGTTCATCAGCCATAATAAACTCAGGTTCCAAAGCAATGGCTCTAGCAACACCTATACGGCGTGCCTGACCTCCGGAAAATTCATTGGGAAATTTCAATGCGGCATCGGGATCAAGGTTGACCGCAGAAAGAAGCTCAGCCACTTCCGCCGAAGTATTACTATGCTGTACCTTTTTTTCATCCCTCAGCAAAAGAGGTTCGGCAATGATTTGACCCACCGTCATACGGGGATTTAAACATCCAAACTGATCCTGGAAAATCAATTGGGCATTTTGTCGGAATGCTCTCAGTTCAGTTGAATTCATTTTAACAACATCACTGCCATTAAAAAGAATTTCCCCCCCTGTGGGTTCCACTAAACGGAATATAGACAAGCCAAGTGTAGATTTGCCGCAGCCACTTTCTCCTACCAGGCCGAAGGTGGTGCCTTTTTTTATGGTCAGACTAACGTCATCCACGGCGTGAACAACCTTTAACCCTTGGCCGAACCATTTGGATAACACACCCTTGCCCTGAAAAAAATAGGTCTTTAGATTTCGTATCTGTATCAGGTCCA
>JAOZTO010000420.1 GCA_029942265.1 Desulfocapsa sp. | reverse complement strand
TGTATAGTCCTTAAATCGTAAATATTAGGCTAGGAGGTTGTCCGAGAATGCCCTTTCGCCCAAACTCTTCAGAATTGTCAAAAAATAATGCTCGGAATATCACACATATGCCTGCGCTTATTTTTAGAAAATTCTTCGATTTTGAACGAAATGCCTATTCTCGGACAGCCTCCTAGGAGGCTGTCCGAGAATGCTAACAGTGATATTTTGCAATAATTTCTTGGATAAGCTTGTTTTGCTTTACCATTGAGCCATGGATAGAATCGTAATCTTCTGATGTGGCACTTTGCGGATTTAAGGCTGCGTACTGAATGAGCAAATCATCAATATTATTGGACTGTCTCTGCATGTCTCTCAAATTTTCAGACAGTTCACTATTAAATACATTCAACTTCATCGCAAGTTTTTGGCCCTCATCTTTTTCTCGTAGCCTGATTCTGTCATGAAGCTGTCCACTGATCATATTATCAACAGCCCCCTCAAAACGAAACATTGGGCCTGCCAACCTATGGGTTACAATCATTGCGGCCACTACGACAAAAACACTCCCCACAAGCATATAGACCCAGTGAGCCGCAAGCAACTGTTTGACCAAAGTGAACGGACTCTGCCCAATCTGTAATTCATCATTCTGACACAATTGAGCTATACTATCAGCAGACAATAGTGTCAAAACAATTGTAACAATGAGACATCCTATCAGCATGAAAAGAAAATATCCGACAATCAACTTTCCGTGGAAAGA
The DNA here is from genome assembly GCA_029942265.1 of Desulfocapsa sp. Lineage (GTDB taxonomy): Bacteria > Desulfobacterota > Desulfobulbia > Desulfobulbales > Desulfocapsaceae > Desulfocapsa. The sequence continues at coordinate 1,981 of JAOZTO010000420.1, read as the reverse complement.
ATTTCCTGGGAGCACGATTCTTCTTCTATGAGTAACCCTGGCCATACTTTTCCACCTTGAAGGGAAGTTATCTTTGAACAAGCCTTAAGCTGTGAACTGTATCTGTTTAGCTGTGCTGAATATATCATAATATTCACTCAATAAAACATTTACTTGTATTTTTCCCTGTATTAAAAAAAAAATATTTAGTATGATAAATTCAATATTTTACTTAATCTTGCAATCACACCGTTTTAGTATTAATGGATACATAGACTCGCCAAATACTTTTTAAGAAAACATGCGGCACGCCCGAACAAATAAACGCCCTAGGCTCCCTATGAAAATCAAAAAAGCAATCTTCCCTGTAGCAGGACTTGGTACTCGTTTCCTCCCTGCAACTAAAGCAATGCCCAAAGAAATGCTACCTGTCGTTGACAAGCCTCTTATTCAATATGCTGTAGAAGAAGCGCTGGCATCGGGAATTGAGCAACTTATATTTGTAACCGGTGGGGGCAAAGGATCATTGGAAAATCATTTTGATCGCTCTTACCAACTGGAAGACACTCTCAGGCAACGAAAAAAAATTGAAGTTCTCAAAGAAATCGAATCACTTGTCCCAAAATCAGGAACAATTATATATACTCGGCAAAGTGAACCACTAGGACTCGGCCATGCTATCTGGTGCGCCCGTGATATTGTTGGCGACGAACCATTTGCCGTCCTTCTCGCAGACGATCTAATACAGAGCGAGACACCTGTTCTGCATCAGATGATCAATGAATTTGACAGATTGAGAGCATCGACTGTGGCTGTTATCGAGGTTCCCGAAAACGAAACATCTAAATATGGTATTTTAGATGCGGACACGCCATCGGATTCAACATTTCGCATAAACGGAATGATCGAAAAGCCATCCCCCGAAGAGGCTCCTTCCAATCTTGCTGTTATCGGACGATACATCTTAACACCACGAATTTTTGACCTGCTAGGCAACCAACAGAAAGGTGCTGGGGGGGAAATACAACTCACCGACGCAATGTCTCAGCTCTTAAAGGAACAGCCTATTTTTGGCTATCGCTTTGACGGTACACGCTTTGACTGTGGCGACAAGGCCGGATTCCAAATGGCTAACCTGGCATTTGCCTTGGAACACCCTGAAATTAAAGATACATTACGTGCTTACCTCAAAAAAATGGTTTGCTAACGCTTCCAACGCTGAGCCATCCACATGAAATCACCTAACGTAATCAGACAGCGGGCTGCCGTCAGTCAGCCTCGGCGCGAAACACTGAATGGTCACATGAGTACCAATCTCTGGTTTACTGGCTTATCCGGTTCCGGCAAATCAACTCTTGCACATGCCGTTGAGGAACGGTTGCACCTTATGGGATGCAGGACGTATGTTTTTGATGGAGATAATGTTCGTCATGGCTTGTGTGGTGACCTTGGTTTCAGTTTGCCTGACCGCAGTGAAAACATGCGTCGCATTGCCGAAATGGTTAATCTCTTTCTCGATGCTGGAGTTATTTCCCTTACCGCATTTATCTCGCCCTTAACTGCTGACCGTGAGCTGGTGCAAGAAATCATAGGATCCGAGAATCTTATTGAAGTTTACTGTAATTGCCCCCTCTCCATATGTGAAGAACGTGATGTAAAAGGCCTTTACAAAAAAGCACGGGCTGGGGAAATCAAAAACTACACTGGGATATCTTCCCCGTACGAAATGCCTAAAAACCCTGACATAGAATTGGACACAGGTACACGCCCTTTAAGGGAATGTGTGCACACCATTATCGACGAATTACGGGATCGAGGTATTATCCTTAAATAGCTCTCCTTCTGCAATTCTTCCAGATTTCACCTCTCTACAGCACCGAGACTCTTTTTCGTTCTACTTCAAAAAAACAATCCGATTTCACAGACTATTTTGGTAGTCGTCCAATTCCGCACCTTGCTTTATCAAACTCCTGTCCCTGTAAGTGTTTCAGGGACGCCGCCA
>JAOZTO010000419.1 GCA_029942265.1 Desulfocapsa sp. | reverse complement strand
GAAACAACCTGCCGCAGGAATTTGACGCAGTTGTGATGATAGAAGATGTTCACTACATCAATGAAGATGAAGTGGAACTTGCCATCCCCGCCACGCCCTGGCAGCATGTCCGCACTATTGGAGAAGATATTGTGGCCACTGAGCTTATTCTTCCCATCGGACATCAAATTCGTCCCATTGATCAAGGAGCCATGCTAGCCACCGGTGCTACAAAGGTTTTGGTAAAAAAAGCGCCAGTGATAGAAGTTATTCCCACAGGATCTGAGTTGATCCAACCGGGAACCACACCTGCTCCTGGACAAATCATCGAGTTTAATTCACGTATCCTTGCAGGATATCTTAACGAATGGGGAGCTGTGGCAAAAGGTGCTGCGCCTGTAAGTGATGACAAAGAAAAACTGCGAAATGCCATCAGCAATGCCGCCAAAAACAATGACATTGTCATTATCAACGCTGGTGCCTCCGCTGGAACCAAAGATTACACCTCAACCGTACTTGCAGAACTTGGTGAGGTTGTTGTCCATGGTGTTGCCATCAAACCGGGAAAACCAGTAATTCTTGCAATTGTGGACAACACACCTGTAATTGGCCTGCCCGGATATCCTGTTTCGGCAATCCTCACCATGCGCCTCTTTGTCCATGAAATGATCTACGCATTTATGGATATGCAAAAACCGCTAACTGCAACAACAAAAGCTCGTATGTCACGCCCCATGCATTCCGCTATGGGAGTAGATGAGTTTGTCCGGATTACCCTTGGTCAGGTTGGCAATGAGCTTATGGCCACACCTGCCGGAAAAGGTGCAGGAGCAGTAATGTCTCTTGTTCGAGCTGATGGAATACTCACTTTGCAAGCAGGATCAGAAGGTGTGGGAGCAGGTGAAGAAGTACACATCGAGCTTCTACGCCCCCTCATCGATATTCAATCAACACTGGTTGCCATCGGCAGTCACGATAACATAATTGATGTTCTGGCTAATATGCTTCATAAGGGAACAGAGGCAATCCGTATTTCGTCTGCCCATGTGGGTTCCATGGGCGGTATTATGGCTATTAAACGTGGTGAAGCACATCTTGCCGGAAGCCATCTTCTGGATGAGGAAACAGGAGAATACAATATTTCGTTTATAAAACGTTTTCTGTCAAACATCCCCTTGCAACTTATTAATCTCTGTTACCGTCAGCAGGGTTTAATCGTTGCCAAAGGAAACCCCCTTGGCATAACAGGGTTTCAGGATGTTGCAGAAAGAAAGCTCAGCTTTATCAATCGACAAAATGGAGCAGGCACCAGACTTCTCACAGATAAAACCCTCAAAGATTTAAAACTTGAGCCAACAGATATCAGCGGTTATGATCACGAAGAATACACCCATATGAGCGTGGCTGCATCCATCTCCAATGGCAGTGTGGATTGCGGTATGGGAATCCTTGCCGCCGCCAATGCCCTTGATCTTGATTTTGTGCCGGTTGCTGAAGAACGTTATGATCTGATTATTCCAGAACAGTTTCTGGATGACAGTAAAATCTGTACACTTCTGGAACTAATCCGTAATAACAGTGAGTTTACAAATCTGGTTGAAAATCTTGGTGGGTATAGCTTGCGTGATGCCGGTAAACTCATGTATTGCCAATAAAGATACTCACAATACGAATTTTTCTTGCTCTTATTGCAAGAGATTTTGTATACTGTTCTGATCATATCATTGGTAAACTCTGGCTTTTTCGTGTTTATCACCACCCATATCCTCAAGGAGACCCCATGGCCGACAAGATTTTCAGAGTAAACATGACCGACCTTTCCACTTCCGTAGAAGATGTCCCAGCAGATTGGGCAGGACACGGAGGACGTGGACTTACTTCCACAATAGTAGCATCTGAAGTGGTTCCAACCTGCCATCCTCTTGGCCCTAACAATAAACTTATTTTTGCACCGGGATTATTGTCCGGTACTACAGCTTCCAACTCAGGTCGCATTTCAGCAGGTGCCAAAAGCCCGCTTACAGGCACAATCAAAGAATCAAACTCTGGTGGAACTTCTGCACAGCGTCTTGCAAAAATTGGCTGTAAAGCACTTATTATTGAAGGACAACCAAAGGATGGATGGTACTCTCTTAGTGTCACAGCAGAAGGAGTAAGCATCAACAAGGAAGAGGAATTAATCGGTAAAGGAAACTTTGCAGTAGTAGAAGCCGTTGAGAAACGATTTACTGACAAAATTGGTATCCTTTCCATTGGTCAAGGTGGAGAGATGCAGATGAGCGCAGCTAACATCTCCGTTAAAGATCCAGACAGTCATGTTCGATCCCTTGGTCGTGGTGGACTTGGTGCTGTTATGGGCTCCAAAAAAATCAAATTTATTGCACTTGATGCAGGTGATGCCAAAGTTGAAATCGCTGATCCTGATGCCTTTAAAGCTGCAAACAAAGCATTCACAAAAGCGTTGGTTGACCATCCTGTAAGTCAGGCTCTTGGAACTTATGGCACCAATGTTTTGGTAAACATCATCAATGAAGCTGGTGGACTTCCAACCAAAAACTTCACCAGCGGCCAGTTCGACGGACATGAGAATATTTCAGGCGAAACCATGCACGATCTCATCGTTGAGCGTGGTGGCAAGCCAAAACATGGTTGCCACGCAGGCTGTGTTATTCAATGTTCTCAGATTTATAACGATCTCAAAGGAAACTACAAAACATCCGGTATGGAATATGAATCCATCTGGGCCATGGGTGC
>JAOZTO010000418.1 GCA_029942265.1 Desulfocapsa sp. | reverse complement strand
TGGAATTTTTGGAACAGGCCGTTGCCTGAGACTGTTAGCAGGCCTGCCTACGAAGAAGAAATTGCAAGAAAGGCTGGAACGGGGGAGATCCTGATACTAAAAGGAGTTCGCCGATCTGGCAAATCAACCCTGCTTATAAACGAAATGAAACGGTTGCTCAATAATGGCTGTGATATTCGTAATATACTCTATGTCAATTTTGAAGATCCCCGTTTTATTAATCATCTTAACCTCGAACTTATGGAGATAATCAAGGATACATACCTTGAGTACATCGCTCCTGATGCGAAACCCATTTTTATTTTTGATGAGATTCAGAATATACCAGCTTGGGAGAAATGGGTTCTTAAGGAATATGCTACTGATTCTGCAAGCCTTTATGTTACCGGTTCAAGCTCATCACTATTGAGCCGTGAAATCGGAACAGTTTTATCTGGACGTTATCTCGATGTGGAGGTGTTTCCACTTAGTTTCCAGGAGTTCTTGGCTTTTTCTGGTATGGATATCAAGAGCAAAGCTGATCGAATACATAAAAAAATAGAGATAAATCGCCTGTTTGGGCAATTTGTTGATCAAGGAGGATTTCCGAAACTGACAGAGTTGGATGATGTAAGATCCAAACAGGATATGCTAAAGAGTTACTTTGATTCTATTCTACTTAGAGATATTGTTGCACGGTATAATTTAAACAATTACCACGCTATGGAGGAGATGGCGACCTTCCTGCTTGCAAATACAAGCTCACTTAGCTCAACAAACAAACTGAAAAATCTTTTCGGCCTCTCTTTTGAGAAGGCTAGGGAGTACAGTGGTTTTCTAGGTGAGGCATATTTGATTTTTCAGCTTAAAAGGTTTTCATGGTCTGTAAAAAAACAACTTGCAAATGTTCGTAAGTTTTATGCCATTGATACAGGACTTGCAAATCGAGTTTCTTTTCAGGTCGGCTCACGCCAGGGACAGAATCTTGAGAATATTGTTTTTCTCGAGCTTCTTCGCCGAAGAAAGGAAATCTATTACTATAAATCAAAAAGAGATCGTGAAGTGGATTTTCTTGTCAAAGAAGGAAATCTTATTAAAGAATTAATCCAAGTGAGTTTCACAATAACAGATGAGAACACAAGAAAACGTGAATTTACAGCGCTAAAAGTAGCAACAGATGAATTGTCAGGACAAACTCCGCGTTGTCTTGTGCTCACTACAGATCGTAGTGAGATCATTGAATGGCAGGGATTGACCGTTAACGTCCAGAATGTTATCGATTGGCTTTTGGCGTATCCAGCTTGATAGTAAACATTCGGGTTCAACTGTAAACCGAGTGGGAATACCATCAGCAGTAAGGCGCTGAAGAGTTTGGGCAAAAGAGCATTCTCGGACAGCCATCCTAGATGGAAAAAGCGGTCTTAATCGCCTCAATAGCTGCTGATCGGTCACTTTCTGTGATGATATAAGATATTTTCGTTTCTGAAGTAGTAATAGCCCTCAGTGCAATACCTTTACTGGTCATCAGTTCAAATACTTTGGCGGCAACACCGGACTGAACCTCCATACCCGGTCCCTGCACGGTTATCTTTGTTATATTTGTCAATACATCAAGTCGAAGCTCAGGCCATGTCCCCTGTATTTCTTTAAGGATTGCAACTGTTGAATCAATATCTTTGCGTGGTATTGTGAAGGAGATACTGATTTTATCGTCCATTGGAGCTGTTTGACTAATCATATCCAGATTGATCTTTTTCTCGCCAATGATCTTAAATATCTGTGTGATTTTGCTTGGCTCATAGGGGATGTTTGCCATTGATATGAGTGCTTCGTCATCACCGGTATAGAGGTGTGTGGTCGCACTTTCTTCGGCAATCATATTCTTCATACTGTATAATCCCGGTGGCTTGCCAAAGATAAAGCGTACAGCCTGTAATGCACCGACAGCAAATACCTGCTTAGAGTGTGCGCTGTGACGTATCTCAAGCACCTCATCAGTTCCAGCAAAGAGTACTTGATGTTCACCGGCAATGGTGCCACCACGCACGGCGTGGATACCGATATCCCGAGTATTACGAAGATCAGTTCGGGTGTGACGACCAAACACAAAATCTTTACCTTTCGTAAACGCCTGGCTTGCGGAGTTTGCAAGTTCATAAGCTGTTCCGGAAGGGGCATCCTTTTTCAGGTTGTGATGCTTTTCTATGATTTCGATATCATAGTTTTCCCCTAAAACAGTAGCCGCTTTTTGAATCAGGTTTGACATGAGATTAATGCCAAGAGACATATTGGCAGCGTGAAAAATTGGAAATGATTCAGCGTTTTTACTGATAAGCAATTTGTCCTCATCCGTATGTCCGGTAGTGGCAATAATAAGAGGACTTTTTCGTTGCAGTGCACCACTCAAGAGTTCTTTTATGGATTCAGGTCTCGAAAAATCAACAATTACGTCGAAGTCTTCTTTACATTCATCAAGGCTGGCATAAACTGGAAAGGAGAATGTAGCTGTGTCTGCTATAGGATCAACTCCGGTTACAACGTTGATATCCGCTGAGTTATTCGCCACATCTGCAAGAACACGACCCATTGTACCGCCGCAACCATAAATTAAAATTTTGATCATTTTTTGTCTCCTTTGTAGGTGATTGTGTGATTATTTTTGACAGTTGTTAGCAAGTGATCCCGAAACCTCGACTGGGATAAGAAGCAAATATGGTGTACTGCTAAACAGTTACAGTACGCTGTTATGGCGATTATCAGGTACTTGCTGA
>JAOZTO010000417.1 GCA_029942265.1 Desulfocapsa sp. | reverse complement strand
ATCATGGGCAACTCCACCAGCCATCAGCCCAATAGATTCCATTTTTTTTGCTTGTCGAAGTTGCTTTGTTAATGCTTCTTTTTCTGCTTCAGCATTCTTGCGATCCGTGATATCGTTGATGGCGGTCACTCGTATATTCTTGCCAAAACGCTCTGTTCTATGCTTTATACGAACAGGAAGAGCTGAGCCATCTTTTCGTGTGGCAATGACTTCGTAAGGAGTTTCGTCATTCGTCTGAATTCGTTTCCTTACTGTTTCTATCTCTTCCGGGGCGAAAATAATAGTGGTTAGTGAGCCAATAGCCTCTTTTTTTGAATACCCAAACATATTCACGGCGGTATTGTTCAGGTCAAGACAGATTCCATTTTCCGAGAGAAAGATAGCCTCAAATGAAGCGTCAGATAGTGCTTTTAAGCGTTCGGTTACTGTGGATAACTCGGCGGTACGTTTTTGTACTTTCTGCCGCACTCGTACATTTTCCTTAACAAGAAACCACATGGCAATAAAAAGCATAAGAGTAAAAATGGAACCTGCAAACTGTACCAGTCTTCCTGATTCTGTTGCAGGGCCACCTAGGAACTCAGTTGTAAACCCCCAGAGATAGTCTAAATGGGCCTTCCCGCTGTCAACACGAATATGAAAGGTCTGGGGTGAAGGTATTGACGATACTATAGACGATTGGAAAAATTCAGTCTGTTGGGGAACACCATCCGTCATAGTTGTCATTTCAATGGCCTGTAGATACAAACCATCGGGTACGTGAAGAGTAGTTAAGTCCCCGATCAAATCCAAAACGTTTATTGTCGCCATCAACACATCTGCTTTATTGGAATTATCCATAGTTATGAGAAGGCACGACATAAGGTTGCCATGAGAGTTCATAAAAGGACTACTCATAACGACTTCACCCGGGAACTTGTGAGCTACGGATATTGCAGAAAGAATCTGTTCATTTTGAGCAATATCTGCTCCTGATGAGAATGTTGAATCTGTATCTGAACTCAAGGTGATGAGATATTTTGGGATGGAAGATGTCGTTTGATTTACGGCGTAGGCGATGGAGTGGAGGGGGAGAGAGTCTGATACCTCCATAAGATCCATGATTGTAAAAAATTCATCTTCCGTTACGAATTCAGATCCATAGAATAATGATGCAATTCCTCGCAGTTGCGTCTGCTGTAGGGTAAACCAGAACAAGCAGCTGTCAGTTGCCTGTTCTGCCGTTTCGGTAATTTTAGTAAACCAGCTATTTTCAGCATTATCTTTAAGTAATTGACCGAAGAAAATGGAAAGAAAAACACCAATCAGCAATACAAAAGCAGCAATTAGGCGAAAAAAGTATGCATTGTTCTTCAGCATGGTTATCTCGGTGAAATCGTACGATTTACAGTGTAGGTTGTCTTAAAACCACTGGGTGCCAGCATTGATTTTCTGTCAAATTCGTTAATGTTGTCTCTATTAAGAACATTAATTATTGGGCTCACATACTTGGAATAGGGTTTGTTCTCTAAGATTCTAATGAGTTGATCGACAGCGATTCTTCCTTGAATAACTGGCGAATCCGTCGTTGATGCCATTATTTTACCACGAAAAATATCTCGATAGACATTTGGGGTCAGGTAATAAGAAATGATTTGTATACGCTTATTGAGTTTACGATTTCTTAAAATTTTAACCGCTACTTCAGCTGTTACTCCTGTGCCAACTATATAATCCAAATCCTCAGAGTATCTGTCCAGGACTTCATTGACCAAATCGGACTGTACGGCCTTTCCGGTGTCGCCGTATTTCGTCTCAACAACCTCAATCTTACTTCCTGAAATCGCATCAAGAAAGCCTTTGTTGCCGGAAGTTACCCACCCTGCACCTTTAGGACCAGGAAACCAGGCAATTTTAACATTCCCGAGCTGTTCTTTTCGTTGCCGGGAAACTAAATACTCACCAGCTTTGTATCCCATTTCTTCAAATGAAACTAAAGATTTAGCAGAAATATCCTTAGTTGAAATGCCATTGATAATATCTATTACAGGAATGTTTTTTTTCGTTAATTCTGCAACAAGTGGATTCAGGCCATCGTAGGACATAGAACCGATTATCACTCCATCAGCACCTTCTGCCACACATTGCCTGATTTGTTTGATTTGGAGATCCAGATTGTCGTAACCACCTGCCTGATATAATTGCATAGTGCAACCAAGTCGTTTCGCTTCCTGCGAAATCCCAAAATTGACTGCCAACCAGTAAGTATCTTTTACATGTGGAAAAGATACACAAATATTAAAATTAGTATGTGCGCTGGATAACGGGATATAGTCAATCGAACTACGTGGGCCAGTTATCTCAAAGGGGGGGAGCCATACTTTTACTGGATAGGGAAACCAGTCACGCTCTGCGTTGGCATTTTGACAAATAGTGAAAAGTAACGAGAGGAGTATGAAATATACTTTGTGTATCATCATTGAAGGTCTTACAGCATGAATTTGTTAATTGCAAGAACTAACTGAGAAGGTAAAGTGATAGAAATTACTAGATTTATTCAATCTTGATTGTCATCGAAGCTCAGCTTTGTTAATTCGGAGCAATTTCGTGTTCATCATATGTGACTGAACACAAGTGTCCTATTGGTGAAAAATCGTTTCTATCTACCAGATAATTATCTTGCTACCCAACCGTGACATAGTGTAAGTTGTAGCTTCTCCTTAAATAGATGAGCCGTTATTATAAATGGAATACCAGTGAGTGTTGGCATGAGTAAATT
>JAOZTO010000416.1 GCA_029942265.1 Desulfocapsa sp. | reverse complement strand
TCTTTTTGAGCAGGTGATCGTTTTTCTCTTACCTCCCTCGCCTTTTCAGGGAAAAGAAGGTATTTTTCTAAATCATCCCAACGCATATCCCTTCTCGCCATCGCCGCCTGTTTTTCATTGTCCCTGCGATCTGGATATTTAGAAATATCGCCAATCCGTGCCGCAAGCCTCGTTGCACGAACCCCCTCACGTACATCATCAACATCAGGAAGAGCAAGATGTTCAGCGGGAGTGATATAACAAACGAGATCAGCACCAAAACGAGCAGAACTTGCAGCTCCAATCGCTGCAGTGATATGGTCGTATCCAGCACCTGTGTCACAAGGTATCGGACCGAGCACATAATATGGGGCATTGCCCGACATTCTCTTTTCGAGCATTATATTTCCCTCTATCTCGTCGAGAGGCACATGGCCGGGCCCTTCAACCATCATCTGACATCCCTGCTCCCTTCCGATTTCAGCAAGTTCACAGTTAATGATCATTTCAGCCATCTGTGCCCTGTCATGGCTATCATGAATAGCACCAGCTCTGATACCATTTCCAAGTGATAAAACGGCATCGTATTTTTTCATGAGCGCACAAACACGGTCAAATTGTTCATAGAGTGGATTTTCCCTCTTATTCGCATCCATCCAGGCAACCATATAGGTGCCACCTTTAGAGGCAAGACCACCATACCTGAAGCCTTGTGCTCGTAGACGTTCTATAGTGTAGAGATTTATTCCACAATGGATGGCCATAAAAGAGAGGCCGTCTTCCAGCTGTTTCTCAATGAGGTCAAAGAGAAACTCAGGATCAAGCTTGGCGGGATTTTTATATTTGCGAATAGTTTCTTTAAAGGCTTGATAGAGAGGTACATTACCAACAACCAGCCCAGAGTTTTCAAGCACTGTCCTGCGTATATGGTCAAGATCGCCGTCTGCAGAAAGCTCCATCAAAGTATCGGCACCTTCTTGCTCAGCAGCTTGTGCCTTTTCTACTTCAAAATTTACATCGCAGATATCGGAAGATGTACCTATAGAGGCATTCACCTTGGTACGGAGACCAGTCCCTATGCCTACAACCTTCTGATGTTTTCTGTTTGGATTAAAGGGGATAACAATCTCCCCTTTAGCGACGAATTCTCTTATATACTCTTTTGATAGACCTTCGTTCTCTGCAACGATTTCCATCTCTTTTGTTACCTGCCCGCTACGGGCCTTTTCCAACTGTGTGATCATAGTTTCCTCGCTAAGTGATCAACTTCTTGCAAAAACAAAAAAAGGGTTTTGCAAGAAATATTTCTTACAAAACCCTTTACCATCGAGTTTTTACAATATAGTTGTCAGGTTCGTCTTCTGGCTTCCGGCATTTCATCCTGTCTCTCACCTTCCCGTCCTAGTGACAGTGGCAATAAAAGAGATTGGATATTTCCGGTTACAGCGGCGGGACCGCCACGGATTTTCACCGTGTTCCGTGTACCTGATAATTACAGTTTGTTTTTTGAGAAACTACTCATTTTTTTTCCCTTCGTCAAGAGTGGTAAAGCCATTTCTCAAGATTAATGGGTGCGTTTAAACAAACGACACCAAAGTTGCGTGGGATTTTGCGTGAACTTTGCACGAGCAGGTATTTCCGCTTATTTACCTCTCTGGATGAGGTATTCAAATCCCACATGTGTTCAGCAGTGGAGAGCACAAGCAGTTCTATTCTTTGCCTGTGTTATCAGATGTTCGATGGGGGGGCTTGCGCACTCCCACCATTCTGTCGCAAACTTCTCTTTCCCGTGGCAATCTTACTAAGGAACGTACGTCAAATAACCTGGACAGTTACGAAAAATCATGACAACATTTGGTCAACTTACAGAGAAAGAGACATCTCGTGCCAGCTCATACCGCCGTGGTCAGAAGTAGATAAACCCAAATGATGGAAGCCATATTTTTGATACATAGGAATCAGGTCAGTTTGACAAATCAGAAAAATATCAGTCTTGGAAGAAGTTTTCATCATTGAAATAAACTTTTCTAACAATTTACCAGCAAAACCTTTACCCTGATATAATGGGTGGACAACCACTGAAAGAATAACAACATGTTCACCTTCAGGGTCGTGACCAATTAATTCCTTAAACTCTTCATCGGAAAGGAGTACCTTGTGAGTTGCGCCAGAATTAATAAAACCGATAATCTCCAGACTGTTTTCAAGAACAATAAAGCCTTCAGGGTAGGTTTTGATGCGTTTTTGGATTTTACTTTTGGTTGCAGCTTCGTCGCCTGAATAGGAAACTGTTTCTATTTCAAAACATCGATCCAGGTCTGCTGTTTCTACGGTACGAATAGTGATTTCTGACATTGATTTATGTTTTTTTAGTTACGGGGAAGTCCAGTAACTTCCCTTTCTTTTTTGGTGTCTTAGGCTCACATTTAGCACATGTTGAGCATCCTTTTTTAATCATACTATGAATACGTTGCAACAGAGTTATGCGGCAATCGGGACAGAGTTGGAGGATAATTTCCTGGTAGACATCGTTTAGTAATTCAGTCTCGTCTTTTCCGGCAATTTCAGACAATGCTTGGGCGATGAGTTTGTCTGGGTATTTCAAATCAGGAATAGTCTTATCTTTGGCAGCAATAAGTTCTGTGCGGCAATGATAAAATAAAACACCATCGGGAAGAGCTTTACCGCATGAATCACAATGTCTTTTTGAGATGTCGGAGATTTGTGTCATATAACCGATGTTTATTTACAATACAGTGGATTAGCCTGTTGTGAACCTAAG
>JAOZTO010000415.1 GCA_029942265.1 Desulfocapsa sp. | reverse complement strand
TCACCAAGCTTTGAATAGGATTGTATGAGCTTGTGGTAACTTTCAAATGTTCGCGTGCTTTCAATCATTAGAGCCATTTCTTCAGTCATGTTGACGTTTGAACCCTCAAGGCTACCAACAGCAAGATTAGGCTCCTCAGTGAGAATTTCTTGAGCCCCTTGTTTTATTGAAAAAAGTGTATCGGACTCTCTTTTTAGGAGGTTGTTGTCATTAAAGGTGTAAACAGCAATTGTTCCTACAACAGCACGTTCACCATCCATAGTGATAGTAGATATGTCCCCAAGGCTATTTACTGAAATCCTGGCAGAATTGGCATTAGGAATAACGATTGGGATATTATTTTCATCGAGGACTGGCATATCATTTCCAGTGAGTAGGATGCCTTCCTGGTCAGTATGAAAATCACCACGTCGTGTAAATTGTGTTCCATCAGGGGTTTGTACTTTAAAAAATCCATCGCCATAGATTGCTATATCGAGTGCATTTCCCGTACCTCTCATGGAACCTTCTGTGAATTCTGTGAAATTTTCCTTAACCCTGCTGAAATTAATACCTTTTGCCTGAGTTACCTGTTTTTCACCACGTAGCAGGGACTCGAAACTCATTCTTGATTTTTTGTAACCAATGGTATTGACGTTGGCAAGATTTGTTGAAATGTTCGCTATTCGCTGTTCCCTGGATATTGCCCCTGCAAGAGCACTGTATTTTCCTGAAACCATAATGTGTTCCGCACGTGTTGTGTTAGTTGAAAAAAATGTAAATAACTGTTTTTATTTATATGAATCGGATGTTTGATGAAAATCCTTTAGTTTAGACTTCTTGTTTAAACCTCACTTTCGAAGGGAAGAAAGCGAATGGAGTTGCGCAAGTTCACAACCAGATATTCCAAGAGCAGCTGAAATATCTTCGTTTGCCATACCGGATTGCAACATACTTCGTGCATAACCATAGCGTTCTGGTGGTCGCTTAGCATTTGGTTGATGCACAAAAGAAGATCGTGTTTTTTGGAGTTCAGTTGTGACCTCAGCTTGCTGAAGACTTTTGGTGAATTGTTCTTCCCGGTCTTCTGTTTGCAAATGGTTTTCAAGCTTACTCTTTAATTCTGCAAGGGTTTCTGTTTGGTCACAAATCAATTTTTCCTGAACAGTTGTTTTTTTTCGCAATAAAATTGAACGCCAGAATAAAAAAACTGTAAGTGTCAGTGTTATTGCCGTAAGTGTAAGATTTTGATCCATGGTTAGTTCCGTTAGAAAAATCAGCCTTTAAATAATGTCCTTCTTTACTTTGCTTTTGAGTTTTATCAATGCTTGGCTATGCAGTTGAGAAATTCGTCCTTCTGATACTTGAAGGATTTCTGCAATTTCCTTCTGAGTGAGTTCTTCATAGTAATACAAAGAAATAACTTGTTTTTCTTTTTCAGAAAGCTGTTCAAGAACCTCTGCAATAATTTGTGTTAATTCATGCTGTTCAAGGATACTTGCAGGGGATACACCCTTGTGTGTGTCAATTAGAGCATCCTGAAAAGATCTACCGCTGTCAGAACGGTCAAGTGTTTCGTTAAGACTGACACAACCTAAATGACTAACTTGTCCCAGGAGTTTTTGGTATTCATCTAAAGAAGTACCAAGTTTATCAGCCATCTCCTGTTCTTCAGGATACCTACCAAGTTCTCTTTCAAGTTCCGCCATGCACCTGTTGAGATTACTTTGTTTTTCACGCAGTGACCTAGAGAACCAGTCAAGTTTGCGCATTTCATCAAGTATGGCGCCCCGTATACGATATTCAGCAAATGTTTTGAACTTTATTTTCTTTTCAGGTTGAAATTTATTTGCAGCATCAATTAATCCCATCATACCAGCACTTCGCATATCATCCCTGTTCATAAACGCAGGAACCTGGGTGACCATTCTTCCGCTAATGATATCCACAAGAGTAAGATGATCTGTGATGAGGGCTGTCTTGTCAACAGGGATTTGATGGGGAGTATATGCCATGCCTATTATCCTCTTCCACCGATATTGAGCAATTTATTCCAGAAAAATTGTACACCACCTTTTGGCATGGCAGCAGATTGTTCTGAACAAATTGTTGCAGCAAGATCAGCGAATGCCATTGAAATCTTTGAAGAAGGGTAGAGATCAACAATGACTCGCTGTTTGCGTATGGCATCTGTCATCTGTTTGTCTTCGGGAATAGAACCGAGAAAATCTATGGAAATATCCAAGTAACGACTAGAAACCATAGTGAGTTTTCGATACACATCCAGAGCTTCATTTTCGTGCTGGACCTGATTGACAACAAGGTTAAAACGTTTTTCGTTATATTGGGTTGAAAGAAGTTTCATCAAAGCATAGGCATCTGTTATGGCGGTAGGATCTGGTGTTGTAACAACTAAGATTTCTTGGGCAGCGGTGTTGAAATAGGTAACATTTTCTGAGATGCCAGCTTCGGTATCGATGAGCACGAAATCAAAATCATTGTGCATTTCATCGAGTCCTTCTAAAAGCTTTAATTTTTGTGTTGAGCTTAGTCGTGTGAAATTCTGAACACCTGAACCTGCAGGAAGAATTTTAATCCCATAAGGGCCTTCAACGAGAATGGAACTTAGGCTCTGGTCGCCTGCAAAAAAATGATTAAGATTGTACTGGGGAGCAAGGCCAAAGACCACGTCAATATTAGCAAGTCCAAGATCTGCGTCAAGAATAAGAACTTTTTTCCCATTCTTGGCCATGGCAGTGGCAGTATTTGCAACAACGGCAGTTT
>JAOZTO010000414.1 GCA_029942265.1 Desulfocapsa sp. | reverse complement strand
TTTTGCGAGTCCATCATGTTTAGACTTTTTTTGTTTCTACCCATATTCTTTTTCTGTTTCCAAGCTACTGGTTTTGCACTTACAGTCAGTTTTAACAAGGAAGCTGAAATTACTAATCCTTATATAACCCTTAATGACATCGCAATACTTAGTGATGATTCTGTCCTTGCTACAGCACTAGGTAGTAAACATATTGCGGTGGCTCCTAAGGCTGGTGCCAGTGCTACAATCGCCACGCAAAATGTAAAAGAAAAGTTATTAAGACAACTTCCTGGCAACATCACTGTTCAGTGGAGTGGTTCTCCTACAGTCCTTGTACAACGAAGAGGAATTACAATCAATCCACAGGATGTGCAATCAACAATTGACAGCTTTCTTCTTGAAAAACAAGATGAACTTCCTGTTGCTGATTATAGTTTTATCCCACGAGAATTACCGCTTCCGTTTGTTATACCCACTGGAGCACTAGAAACGAATGTTATGCCTGCTGATCCAAAAGTTATAGGCAGTCGTAGAATGTCAATTCTATACAAGATCGATGGAAAGGTGATCAAAAACATTTCTGTCCGTGGTAAACTTACTGCCATGGCACCAGTTGCGATCCTCAGTCAGAATGTTAAACGTGGATCACTCCTTTACCCTGACATGGTTAAGATGCAAGTAAGGGATCTTGGGAAACTTCGCAATCCCTGTACAGATCTACGCGAAGTACTTGGAAAGAAACTCACAAGAACCCTGCGTACAGGTTCAGTACTCGACCTGAGTTCAATAGACTTCCCCCCCCTTGTACAAAAGGGTCAGTTGGTTAAAATTTTAATAAATCAGAATGGCTTGCATCTTTCTGCTACTGGAGTCGCTTCCATGGAAGGAAAACAGGACCAGATTATACGAGTAATGAATACCGGATCACAAAAAATAATCTTTTGTAAAGTTGCAGCACCTGGAATTGTGGAGGTTCAAATCTGATATGAAAACCCTATTGAGTATACTTATTGCATCATTTTTTATCTGTTCTTGTGCTAAACCTGATCAAGATGTTGTCGAAATCCCTGAACCACTTGAAGAAATTCAAACAGTTCAGGAATCTGAAAGGACAGAAGGTTCACTCTGGCCAGGTGAACAGCATTCATTGTATGCCGATTTAAAAGCACGATCAATTGGCGATGTAGTCACTATTACTATATCAGAAAAATCAAGTGCAAGTAAATCTGCAACAACATCAACTGACAGAACTACAAGTATGACAGCAGGTATTCCCCATTTATTTGGTATTGAAAACTCCAATATGATTGCCAATAATCCTAACGTTGATATTACAAATTTAGTAGAGGCAAATTTTGCCAATAAATTTGAAGGCGCTGGGACCACTGTTCGGAAAGAAGATCTTATTGCATCTCTCACTGCTCAGGTTGTTGATGTATACCCCAACGGAAACCTAAAGATTCGTGGCGGAAAAGAAGTTAGAGTCAATAACGAAACACAGGTGATTTTCATGACAGGCATCATACGACCTGTTGATATTCTTGCAAATAATACTGTTGATTCAAAACATGTGTTAAATGCAAAAATTTCATACACAGGTAAAGGCGCCATTAGTGACAAGCAAAAACCTGGATGGCTTCTACGTGTACTCGACAACACATGGCCCTTTTAAGATGAGAATTACTATGAAAAAGTATTGTAAAACACCTATAGCTTTGACCTTGTTGTTTGTTTTTATTAGTTCTTCTGCTAGTTTCGCAGCACGTATTAAAGACATTGCAGAACTTACCGGCGTGCGAAACAATCAATTAATTGGCTACGGTCTTGTCACTGGTCTTGCTGGGACAGGTGATGACCTTATTAAAGTTCTCTTTACCAGACAGGCACTGTACAATATGCTGGTTCGCCAGGGGATTACTGTCAACCCTGAGGAGTTCAACAAGATTAAAGTTAAAAATGTGGCCGCAGTTATGGTTACTGCCTCCCTGCCGCCATTTGGAAAACCAGGATCAAGCATTGATGTTCAGGTTGCATCCATTGGTGACGCTAAAAGTCTCGCTGGCGGGAATCTTTTAATGACGCCTCTAAAAGGCCCTGACGGGAAAGTGTATGCAGTGGCACAAGGCCCATTAACAATTGGTGCTTTTTCTTTTGGTGGAAAGGCAGCAAAAGCCCAGAAAAACCATCCCACTGTCGGTAGAATCACTAATGGTGCAATCATTGAACGAAAAACACCAGGAAAACTTGCAAAAGACGGTGTTCTTTCCTACAGCTTACGAAGTTCTGATTTCACCACAGCAGCAAATATGAGCAATAGAATCAATGAAACATATGGTGACGGAACAGCCTTTCCTATTGATTCTACAACTGTCAAGGTAGCCATACCGGAATCATACTTAGACAAAAAAGTTCAATTTGTTGCATCCATTGAATCGATGAGAATTGATACTGATGCCAATGCCAGAGTTGTTGTAAATGAACGTACCGGAACCATCGTTATGGGACAGGCTGTACGCCTCTCAACAGTTGCCGTTTCCCATGGAAACCTATCCTTAGTCATCAAAGAGACCGCAGAAGTGACACAGCCGAACCCCCTGGCCGATGGCCAAACAGCCATAGTACCTGAGACGCAAATTGATATCATTGAAGATGATGGTCAATTAATGGTTGTTGAGGAAGGTGTTTCTATTGGTGAGGTTGCAAGTGCATTAAATGCAATTGGCGCAACCCCAAGGGATCTAATCGCCATTTTTCAGGCTATCAAAGTTGCTGGTGCAATGCATGG
>JAOZTO010000413.1 GCA_029942265.1 Desulfocapsa sp. | reverse complement strand
ATAAATGATGGATTCGTAAAAACTCTTCATCTCTGACTATTTACGAGTCCATCATAAATAGCTTTTTTTTGTAAAATATAAAAATTTTTTTCCAGTTTTCCTCAATTTAAAAAAGTAAGTCTCACTAAATTAACATTTTCTTTACCCCCGACTGCAACTTTTGTCAAGTATTGAAGGAATTATCTAGGTCTTTCCCACCACGCCAAACCGTAATTAATGTGCAACAGTATCAACCACATACAAACATAACAAGCCCTTGAATAGTCATTCATTTTCCCCTTGACATAAATCTAGCGCTAAAGTATAAATTTAGTGGAATCTTTTTTGGTGTTTTTTACAAATACACCGTGTGTATGTCAATGCAGACTTAAAAACAATTCTGTTTAAAAGTCTATCTAAACAATATTTTCTGGAGGAACAGTAAATGAGCGAATTCAAAGTTGCCGAAGAAGGGCTTGCAGTTGTAGCTACACTTGACGCAAAAGGACTTAGTTGCCCTATGCCTCTTCTTCGTACAAAGAAAGAGATTGGTAAAATTGGATCTGGTGAGATTCTTCAGATTGATGGTACCGACCCTGGTTCTCGTAACGATATTCCGGGCTGGTGCTCTCGTGCTGGACATGAATACCTTGGAGAAAAGGAACAATCTGGATACATTAGTTTTTTCGTCAAAAAAGGTTGATTTTCACTCAATTTCGATTTTACATGGAGGATAAAGCAATATGTCTGCTGATCCAAACAAACTAGCTATTTTTGTAACCTCACCGCAGAATATGCGTCATGTGGTTGGTATTGCCGAAGCTGCCCAAAAGGCCGGTAAAAAACCAATGGTTTTTTTCACCTATAAATCTATTCATCTGACTAAAGATTCTCGCTTTGCAGCCCTTGCTGAATTGTGTGGACAAGATGATATCGCAATTTGTGCAGACAGTTATACCTGTGAAGGGTATGACTCTGTGACCGATATCCCTGCTGGTCTTAACGACAAACAAATGCGAACTCAAGCATTCCACGGCGCTCAGCTCGATGAATGTGGAAAGTACATCGTATTATAAGGAGTTAATGAAATGGAATCTTTAAAAGTATATATTTTAGTTGCAAACCGTACATATAGTGACGGTATACGTTCCGCTCTCGGTCTTGCCGTGGAAAACCATTATGGTTATCCTGTTATATTTAACGGTGAGTTTCCTTCATTTTCCACTTATATGAAGGAAAATATTTCCTGGATTATGGATATGGAAGGACAAGTGTACAGCTGTGGTGCTGAAGTTCCTGAGGAAACCTATGATGCTGAACTTGAAGAAAATCTTATCAAGGAAATTAATCTGAAAGAACTTGGTGAAGCCATGCGTGATGCTGATTTTATTATCCCTTATGGCCTGCCAAAACAAACCAATGAACCACCACCAGCTTGCGCTGAATAAGGAGAGATATAATGAAAATATTACAAGTATATCGTTCAGCTCCCAGTGAAGAGACTAAAACTCTTGTGGAAATTCTGAACCGTGATCGTGATGCTGATTCTTTTGATTTAAATGTTGATGCACCAGATTACGACCAACTCGTAGAAAAAGTATTTGCTGCTGACCAGACTGTTTGTTGGTGGTAAATTTTTTTGTTTTAAAAATCCCATTATCTTTTTTAGATAATGGGATTTTTTATTCTTGCATTAATAAGTCGTGAAAAGCTGGTCTGAATTCCCTAATATTCAAATTATCCCGACTAGGGTGAACACGATTTGTTAAAAGCACTGCCACGCAGTCTTTTACAGGATCTATCCAAAATGATGTCCCTGTAAATCCTAGATGTCCAACTGATTTATCTGAAAAGTATCTTCCACTACTTGATCCTTCCTTTGATACCATATTAAACCCCATAGTCCAAGTTGATTCTCCTACTCTTTGTAAAACATGATTTAATTGTTCACAGGTATAAAAAGGATGTTCACTCCGACCTTGCCATTGATCAAGTAACTGTTCACATAATGAAATAACTCCAGTAATAGTTCCAAATAACCCTGCATGTCCTGTTTGTCCGCCAACAACCCTACAGTTATCATCATGAACTTCACCTGAAAGCATTTTACCACTCCATAAACATTTTTCCGTACTTACAAACAACTCAGTATCTTTTTTTAAAGAACAGGGGAAAAAGAGCATGTTTTCAAGTCCTAATGGGCCATAAACAAATGATTGGGATAGTTCATTTATAGTTTTCCCAGTTACAGTTTCAATGATCAACCCTAAAAGCATAAATCCAATATCACTATAACAAAAGTATTCGCTAGGTTTTGAAATCAGTTTTTCCTGCAATATCAAATTAAGAAGAAATGTTTTTCTTTCTATTTTTTTTCTTGTTACTATTTCTTTATAGTATTCTTTGTGGGCTGGAAAACCTGCACAATGCGACATTAATTCTCGTATTTGAATTTCTTTTTTATCAGATGGACAATTGGAAAAAATATCTTTTAATTGTGTTATTTCTGATAATATTCCTTTGTTAAAAAGGGTTAACAAAAGTGGAACTGTTGTTAGAGGTTTTGTCAGGGAAGCGAGATCAAAAAAATACAGTTTTGTCAGTTTTTTAATCTCCGGAGTTATTTCTGCATTTCCATACCATTTTAAAGTTCGTTTATAGTTTGTTTTTTCTCTCAACGAAAAAGCAAAGGCACCACCAGAAAAAACATTGTCATTCAAACCTTTTGCAAATAAGCCATCTATCTGTTTTACTCTTTTATTATTCACTACCTATTCCTTTATTTAGT
>JAOZTO010000412.1 GCA_029942265.1 Desulfocapsa sp. | reverse complement strand
CTAATATCAATCTTTATGCCTGTGTCTCCTCTTCACGATGGTGGGGTGATTATTTATAAGGGGCGTATTCAGACCGCTGGCTGTATCATGCCACTTTCCCAGAACCCATATATTAGTAAGCGATTTGGAACACGACATCGTGCCGCAATTGGGCTGTCGGAAGAAACTGATGCCGTTGTTCTTGTAGTATCAGAAGAAACCCAGGAAATATCACTGGTACAGCATGGTGCTCTCACGGCCATGCATGATGAATTGACCCTTACCAACACTCTGCGTACTATTTTTATTCCTAAAAACAGTGGTACCACAGGCTGGAAACAGTGGATAGGTATATCATGAGTATTTTTCATTTTCGATACTGGTCACAACTTACTCCTAAGGATTGGTTCCTGAGACTTATTTCTCTTGGGGTTGCTATTATTCTTTGGAATTTTGTGGGTGGCGAAGATATTGTTAATAAAAATGTTATGGTTCCTGTTGAAGTAATTAATCTGCCTCGTGATCTTGTGATTTCCAACCAGTTTAAAAAGGAAATTGAAGTTTCAGTCAGCGGTCCCAGAAGCCTGGTACTTGATATGGGGAATCGAGCTATTTCCCGTCAAATTGATCTTGCCAAGGCAACTCCTGGAACCATGGTTTTCGAAAATACTAACGATGTTATTAATGTACCTCGTGGGGTGAAAGTCTCACGCATTCAGCCCAAAAGTGTCATTCTCTCGTTGGATAAAATGATTCAGAAACAATTTACCGTGAATCCGATAACTGAAGGCACGCTTGCACCTGATTTTATCTTAAGGGGAATTCAGATGGATCCGGATTCCATATCAATTACGGGGCCACAGACGGTATTGTCTCAATTCAAGGTGTTGCGTACAAAGCCAATTGATGTTGCAGGACTGCGAAAATCAACTCAAATCCAAATACCCCTTGACCTTGACCCGGTGATTGTTGATCTTATTGGTGCGACAACTGTAACCGCAGATCTTGATATTACCGTTGAAACAGTACATAAAAAGATATCAGGTCTACCCGTTGAGGCTTTGAAAAATGATGTTCCGCAGAGGGTAACTCCTACCACAGTTTCCATTACCATTGCACTTCCTAAAACCTTGTTGCGTGACAAAGTGGATTTGTCCTCACTCTTTCAAGTTATAGCAGTAGATGAACAGAAAGATGGAAAGATGCAGGTGAAAGTTATTCAGAAAATAGAGTTTAATGATCCCATACGTGTTATTAAGGTTGCCCCTCAGTTTGTAACCTTGATTGAAGAAGTGACACTGCCCGTGATCGATGATGAGTAAAAAAATCTTCCCAACCTAACCATAAAAAATAGCTTAAAAAAAAATCATGAGAAAATTATTTGGAACAGATGGAATACGTGGGGTGGCAAATATTTACCCCATGACTACGGAAATCGCCATGCAGGTTGGGCGTGCTATTGCATTTATTGTCAAAAACAGAAGTGGACGACATCGTATTGTTATTGGGAAAGATACCAGACAATCCGGTTACATGATTGAAAATGCACTGGCAGCAGGAATCTGTTCCATGGGGGTGGATGTGCTGCTTGTAGGCCCTCTTCCAACTCCTGGCATTGCCTTTATAGTTACGTCGATGCGAGCAGATGCCGGTCTTGTTGTTTCCGCTTCGCATAATCCATTCCAGGATAACGGCATTAAGATATTTTCCCATGATGGCTTTAAATTGCCCGATGAACTTGAAGCTGATATCGAAGATCTTATTTTCTCGCAAAAAATGGCGGCGTTGCGTCCTGTTGCCGAAGAAATTGGCATGGCAAAGCGCATAGATGATGCCAAAGGCCGCTATATCGTATTTCTGAAAAATACATTCCCAAATAAATTGAGTCTTGATGGAATGCATATTGTTCTTGATTGTGCCAATGGAGCAACGTATGGTGTCGCCCCCCATGTTTTTGAAGAGCTTGGTGCAAAAGTGACAGCTATTGGTGTTGATCCTGATGGAAAGAATATCAATGATCAATGTGGTGCTTTGCATCCGGAACTAATGGCTGCAAAGGTCAAAGAGACCGGGGCTGATATTGGAATTGCACTTGATGGAGATGGAGACCGGCTTATTGTTTGTGATGAAAAGGGCAAGGTGGTTGGAGGTGATCATGTTATGGCAGTGTGTGCAAAGGATCTGATGAAGAAAAGAAAACTTCGTAAGAAAACTCTTGTAACCACAGTTATGTCTAATATGGGGCTTGGAATTGCCATGAAAGAGATGGGTGGCAAAATGGTTCGTACCAAAGTTGGGGATCGTTATGTGGTGGAGGAGATGCGCAAAAAAGGATACTCCTTTGGTGGCGAGCAATCAGGTCATCTTGTTTTTCTCGATCATATCACAACGGGTGATGGAAACCTTGCGGCTCTTCGGCTTCTTGCCATCATGCAAAGGCGAAATAAACCGATGTCAGAACTTGCCAAGGTTATGGAATCCTACCCACAAGTCCTTAATAATGTGAGGACATCAAAACAGATCGACCTTGAAAATTTCACTGATTTTCAAAAAGCCACCCAAAAAATGGAAAAGAAATTAGGCAAATCAGGCAGAATCCTGGTACGTGCTTCAGGAACTGAACCTGTAATACGCGTAATGGTGGAAGGAGAAAACGAAAAAATTATCAAAGCCATGGCAGATGAACTAGGAGAAATGATAGCCAAAGCATAACCAATCAAAACAAACCCAAGGCAACAACCCCAATAATCGAAAATTAACCCCACAACCGTAGGAGCCCAGTCCCCTGGGCGATT
>JAOZTO010000411.1 GCA_029942265.1 Desulfocapsa sp. | reverse complement strand
ATGGAACTCAGGATGCGTGCAGGTTTACCACGGGCGAATGCTGTGAAGCATGTCATTGATAAACATGATGTTAATATGCTCTCCTGTGTCTGCGCCATTGATCGTGCAACACTTACTTCACTGATGGATTACTGGAATCCTGGTTGTGGTGTGTGTGGTATTTCCGAGCTTGTTGGAAATGCACTGATTATGGATAATGAAAAACGAGCTATGGGTTATGATGCTGAAGGGAATGAGTCTGAACTTCCCGATGGTCTCAGAACTATGCTTTAATATGGACCGGAACGGAGGAAATTGTAAATGTATAATAAAGGAACAATCATACCGGGACTGATACTCTTTGTCCTATTTGTGACTTTTCCAATCTGGGCCAACGGCTTGATGAAGGCAGGAGATCTGCCAAAGCCGGAACTGCCGCCAGGTGGAGAAAAACAATGTGTAATGCCCGTTGACTATATGCGCTCAAATCACATGGTACTGCTTAATGAGTGGCGTGATAATGTCTTGCGTGATGCCAATCGTGAAGTGCTTGAGATCAACGGTAAGAAATACCCCAAAGGACTGCAGACAGCATGTATGCAGTGCCATACTTCAAAAGAAAAATTCTGCGACAGCTGTCATACATATGTTGCAGTTACGCCTTATTGTTGGGATTGTCACATAACACCCACTGAGGCAGCATCGAAGGAGGCAATTCACTAATGGATAATCAAAGAAGAAAATTTCTAAAAATTGCAGGAGCATCAGTAGTTGCAGGAATTGGTGCTCCGGCACTGATTAGACTGTCATCTACTCCTGCTCTGGCATCTTCAGCACAGAAAACAGCCGGTCATGCGCCAGCCGATATTGCACATGGCGGCGGCCATGCAGAAGAAGCACCTACCGGTGTGCGGCTGGGAATGGTTATAGATATTCGTGAAATGGCCAAAAATCCTGACCTTCTCGATAAAGCAATTAATGCCTGTAACAATGCTCACAATATTCCACAAATTCCTAATAAAAAGAGTGAGGTAAAGTGGATATGGAAAGCACCTTTTGAGAATGTGTTCACTGATCAATCGGCGTACCATAGTTCCAAGTCGGTAGCGAATACTGCATTTCCGGCACTATGCAATCATTGTGATGATCCTCCCTGTGTCCGAGCGTGTCCCACACAGGCCACGTTTAAAGTTGCAATAAACGGCATTGTGGCGATGGACTTTCATCGCTGTATCGGGTGTCGTTTCTGTATGGCTGCGTGTCCTTATGGCGCAAGATCGTTTAACTGGGAAGATCCACGTCCGTATATCAAGAAGTACAACAAAGAATTTCCGACACGCATGAAGGGTGTTGTGGAAAAATGTAACTTCTGTGCGGAACGGCTCGCTCTAGGCCAGGAACCTGCATGTGTCGAGGCTTGCAAAGGATCAGGTGCTATTACTTTTGGTGACCTGAACGATGATAAGTCCGAGGTACGAGCGATACTTGATAAAGAATTTAGTATTCAGAGGAAACCAACTCTGGGCACTAAACCATCAGTCTTTTATATAGTGTGAGGGAGTCATGATTGAAAAAACACTCAAAGGCAAACCAGCCTATTGGATCTGGCTTGCATTTTTAGGAATGTTCATGGCTGTAGGTGCTGCCTGCTATGTGAGGCAGTACAACTTTGGCCTTGGACTAACCGGCATGAGCCGGGATGTTTCGTGGGGATTATATATTTCACAGTTTACTTTTCTGGTTGGTGTTGCGGCTGGAGGTGTGATGCTGGTACTTCCCTATTATATTCATAATTATAAGGAATTTGGAAGGATTACCATTTTAGGAGAGTTTCTTGCTATTGGCGCCATCGTTATGTGTCTGCTCTTTATTATGGCAGATCTTGGGCAACCAATGCGTGCATTAAATGTTGTGCTCTATCCTTCACCTAATTCCATGTTGTTTTACGATGCCATCGTGTTGAATGGGTATCTGTTTCTGAATATCCTCTGTGGCTGGGTGATTCTTACGGCAGAAAAAAAGCAGGTTAAACCACCTAAGTGGATCTACTTTTTCGTTTATTTGTCCATCCCTTTTGCTGTTTCCATTCATACCGTAACAGCAATGCTTTACTGTGGTCTGCCGGGACGTCATTTCTGGCTCTCTGCTATTATTGCACCACGCTTTCTTGCATCGGCCTTTGCTGCAGGACCTGCTTTAATTATCATTGCATGTCTGATCCTAAAACGTGTTGCAGGATTTGATGCAGGACGCAAGGCAATGAATAAGCTTATTACCATTATTGTATATGCTGCCATCCTGAATATGTTTTTCGTAGGTCTTGAGTTTTTTGTAGGATACTACTCTAACATTCCAGGCCATAAACATGCACTTGAGTATCTTTTCTTTGGACTTGAGCACCATGGGCACATGTATAATAATCTGGTGCCATTTATGTGGGCTTTTGTAGTTCTTGCCTTTGCGGCCATTGCAACTCTTTCAACTCCAGCTGCCAGAAAAAGTGATTTTGTTCTTGGGCTTGGCTGTGTGATGCTTTTTGTAGCATTCTGGCTGGATAAGGGAATTGGATTTGTGCTTGCCGGATTTGTTCCAACTCCTTTGCATGAAATCACCGAGTATATTCCTACTATGAATGAACTTGGAATCACCATTGGTGTATGGGCAACAGGTCTTTTTGTTGTAACTGTTCTGTATAAGATAGCTATTGGTGTGGAGCACGAAGTAGAGTAACTATTTCAGTAGCACTCCATCTTCGCTCCTTTTACCATTCTTACATAGGAAACTATGCTTCGAATG
>JAOZTO010000410.1 GCA_029942265.1 Desulfocapsa sp. | reverse complement strand
CAGGGTGGAGCAGTCGTTTTAAAACCTTTGCACTGTTATACTCTTCAAACTGCTCTTTTGCTCCCCACACATCAAGATTTCTTTCACCATTATGCATTTTTAAGATGGCATCAAATATACGAAAACGCACATAGAAGACACCGTCACGGTCAGCATCAGTAATAACTCCTTTGGCACCAACATCTATCTTTTCACTACTGACAAAGGCATAAGGAATAATAATATTCCCCTGATCAACTGCAACAGTTGCTGTTCCGGATACATCATCAATGGTTAACGCCCGTTCAAGCCACCCATTTTCACCACGTTGATTGGCAAGCATAGCCACAATTGGCTTCGAGTTTGTCATATGTAATCCAGCTTCAAAATTCATGGAAACAGGTTGCTTCCACACCGCCTGTCCCTTTGTTAAATCAAAGCGTGCATTCCATTTTTCGTCTTCATACTGTGCGTCAGCGCCAATTACTTTGACATCAAACAGGCTAAAAGATGAACCGGAAATATCAAAATCCATATTTTCCGGTATGCCTCCTGTTAGCTTAACATTAACTAACAACTCACCATCCACATCCTGTTTATCAACTCTGGCTGACAAACCTTTTGTTTGTAACGTAACATAACCAACAGCACTTTTGGGCGTCATTGTAATATCAGAAGATAGTTCTGCCTCACCAGCAATAAACTGTAAGGGTGAATCGGTTGGCAGGTACTGGTTATACACTGACATGTCCCTTACTTTGGCAGAAGAAAGTAGCAGATGTAGATCCATATCTTTGCGCTGATCGTTAAGTGTTACTTTTCTAGCCAAAGCTCGCAGAGAGATACTAACATCCTCAATAAATGCCTGTTGCTCATCTTGCCGTCGCATTAATGCGTCATTAAGAGTGATATTTAGCAGCATATCCGGCTGTTCTCCGCCCTTTTGCACCAGTAGCGTCACCTCACCATTTCCTGCAACCGTGTACTCAAGGACATCCACCTTGAGCTGCTGGGGGGTAATGGCAAGTCGTGTGCCTTTTCCAAACCAGCCACGACTGAGAAATACATTCGCTTCAACAGCACCAGCACCACTAATGGATAGACCATAGGTATTTGGTAGCAATAAACTCAGCCAGGTGAGATCAGAAATCGAAGCTGTAACCTGTATATCTTTATCACCTGAATCCAACATACTTAAGATGTCTTTTTCTTTCAATGCCTCGTAAAGCTCTGCAAAACTCGCATTCTTACTTATTTTTTCAGGAAGAAGCAGATGCATCTTACCCTTGTCAATATGTATACTTGCATTGAGCAGTTTTTCCCCCTGCTGCTTTCCGGCGGTCAACTGAGCATTCTTCAGATAAATATAGGTTCCGGAGACATCGATACCAGAAGCAATTTTCGGACTGTTAATATCAAGTTTTGCTTTTAAATCAGAACGAAATCGATACTCCTTAAAACCAACATCAGCTGACTGTGAACTCAACTCCAACTCACTTTCCACACCATGCTCTGTGAGTTTTACAAAGCCCTGCAATCGCCCTTCACCGCCATACAGATGAAGTGCTAACTTTTGGGGAATATACGGTTGGTAATTGGCAAGATTTGGAACTGTAGCAGCAGGAATAGTGAGTAGCAGTTGTTTCGCTTCAAATGGATGCTCTCCATCTGTAAGAACAGAACGATTAGCCTGCCCTTTGACATTTACACCATTTCCACGAAACAACAGTGCTTTTCCGTTAGTATCATAGGCTTCGATTGTATCAAATAAAATTATAGCTTCTGTTACAGCTTTATCATCATCTGCCTTGATACTGATGTGACCATCGCCCTTTAGATGCTTGCCAAACATATTCAAAGATAATAGAGGTGCTGTAATTTCAATATCACTGCCTGGTAGTAATTCCCCCTCGATTAGGCGTACACGTCCCTTGACAAGACCTGTTCCGTCTATTTGCATTCCTTCAAAATTATCGAGATAGACATTTAGAAAATGGAGATTTTCAGTCTCAACCTCAAGCCTTGCATCGATATCCAAAAAATTCAGAAAATCACTCTCCCCATCAAGATCTGAATCATAAGGAAGGATAGCAACTGCCCCTTTAACAGAACCATTTTGTATGATTTTTTGATCACCACTCAAGCTAAACGACTGAATATCAACATCTGCACTGCCATTACTAAGAGAAAATGCCCCTTCAGTATCAATACTTAAATCGCTCGCCATATCTCCATCAAACGTTGTCTGCACCTGATATATCCATAATTCGTGACTACCGTTGGCTCTAATATCTGTGATAGATATATGCCAGTTCGCGTCTTTTTCTTCCTCGGGATCACTGTTCTTATCTGTTGGTTGAATTACAACATTTTCCAGAACTCTGTCTTTTATGGGGGGAAAATATGCTCTTATTTCACTGTAATCAGAATCTGACTCTGGCAGAGGACGTTGATAATAGGCAAGGTTTGTACCATCAACATCTGTCAACTCGACTCTGTTACGGAAAAGAGCAAGTAATGAAATTGACGCATTAGCAGACGAAGCTTTCGCCTGCCATTGTAGATCATCAACCTGGCCATTTGTAAGAACCGTTTCTGCGTGTACACGAAAGGGATACAGCGACCAGGCACGATCCCAGGTCACAATAAATATTTCCGGATCGATGCGATTGAGGAGTGTCTGAGTCTGGGGTAGATTCAGAGCGATGTTTATCACTATCAGGTAGCAAAGCTCCCCGATAATGATATATTTAAGGATTCGTCTTATCAGAGATTTCAATCCAGACGCCTCATGTC
>JAOZTO010000409.1 GCA_029942265.1 Desulfocapsa sp. | reverse complement strand
TCAAAATCGCGATGAAACTTGAAGAAGAAGGTAAACTCGTACTCGGCACTGGAGGTGGAGATGAACTTGTCTAAGTTCTATAAAACCAACAACTCATTCCAGGAAGAAGATATACTTTCAAGAACTACCGCTGGTAAAAACGAAGCTGTCTGGGGATCCATAGTTGTCCAGGATGAGATAATTGTTGAACCGGAAACACCTCAACTTGACCCAATTGAACCTTCCGAAGATCTTGTTATTTCTGATATTGAAGAGCCACAGCTTTCAGAAGATCCAGCTCCTACTCCAGAAGCAGTTCCCATTGAAGAACCTGCCCCTATAGTCGAACAGCCCCCCAAAGTTCCTGAACCTGCAATTGACATAGCAGCAATAGAACAAAAAGCCTTTGACTCAGGCATTGCTGCTGGTAAACAACAGGCTGAAGATGATTTTGAAAACAGCGCACAGACGCTTCTAAATATGTGTAAGGAACTTGATATACTTCGAGAAACAATCCTTCGAAACAGTACAGATGAAATGAAAAAACTAATTCTTGAAATTAGTACTAAAATAATCCGACATTCAGTTACAGAACAAGAAGAAACAATTGTAGCGACCATTAAAGATTCTATTAGTCGTGCAGTGAAATCAGATGAATTTCAAATACAACTAAACCCTGAAGACCTTGCTATAGTTGAAGACAGAAAACAAGAAATCATTGACACTGTTAGTGGCCTTGATACTATATCATTAAAATCCAATGCTACCATTGAAAGAGGTGGCTGTACAATTGAGTCGTCTTACTGTACGCTTGACGCCACTATCTCAAGTCAGATTGGTATTATCCATGATTCGGTAATGGCTTCTGAAAATTCTCCAAATTTCACAGAATCACCGCTATCCGAATAGATTTTTTGTTTTTTCAGCAATACAATAAAGGTAGTCTATGCCTCTCTATTCCGGCTCCATCAATGATATACAGCCCATACGCATATGGGGAAAAGTTACTCGTATTGTAGGTCTTATTATTGAAGGATACTGCCCACATGCCTCGGTCGGGTCATTATGCGAGCTAACGCCACTAACCGATTCTGATCCTATCCTTGCCGAAATAGTTGGATTTCAAGATTCGAAAGCCCTTCTTATGCCACTTGGTGAACTCCGTGGACTCGGACCTGGCAGTAAAATTAGAATTATAAAGGCAAGTGCGTCTATCAAAGTTGGAGACAATCTCCTTGGTCGAGTAATAGATGCCATGGAGCAACCAATCGATGGCAAGCCCACACCTCTACTCGAAGAAGAAAGAGAAATATATTCTCTCCCTCCAGGGCCGATGCAAAGAGAGAACATTAGTGAACCACTCGACCTTGGTATACGCGCAATAAACGGCCTGATGACCTGTGGACTTGGACAACGAATGGGAATCATGGCAGGATCTGGAGTCGGAAAAAGTGTTTTACTTGGAATGATGGCACGCTATGCCCGAGCCGATATTAATGTTATAGCGCTGATTGGTGAACGAGGTCGTGAAGTGCGTGAATTTATAGAAAGAGACCTTGGTAAAGAGGGGCTTGCTCGTTCTGTAATCATTGTTGTCACTTCCGACCAATCGCCTCTTCTTCGTATGCGAGGTGCATTTGTTGCTACATCCATAGCTGAATATTTTTGTAAAAAGGGAAAAAATGTTCTCTTGATGATGGATTCTGTCACACGTTTTGCAATGGCCATGCGAGAAATTGGTCTTGCAATTGGCGAACCTCCAACAACCAAAGGATATACTCCTTCCGTTTTTGCAACGCTTCCCAAGCTCCTTGAACGAGCTGGGAGGTTTCAAGGAGAAGGATCCATTACAGGCTTGTATACTGTCCTTGTGGATGGAGATGACATGACAGAGCCGGTTGCCGATTCTGTACGATCCATTCTCGATGGTCACATTGTACTCTCTCGCTCCCTGGCTGCAAAAAACCACTATCCTGCCATTGATGTAATGAACTCCGCGAGTCGAATTATGCGTGAAATCACCCAACCACGTCATATTGAGCTTTCCGGTCGTGCCAGAAATGTTCTGGCCACATACAATGAAGCTGAAGATCTTATAAACATAGGTGCATATTCTAAAGGATCTAATCCTAAAATTGATTTTGCAATAAGTAAAATCGATGCGATTAACAATTTTTTGTGCCAAGGATACGATGAAGCAACACCTTTAAAAGAAACCGTCGACGCCCTTGAAAACTTGTTAAGTGAAAAATAAATGACAATCTTGACACTCAAATCTAACCGATCACACCATGCCCCCAAAACCTTTTTCACTCCATTCTATTCTTAAATTTCGTAAACGAAAGGAAGATCTGGCACAGGATCAGTTTTTACGTGCTCGTCTTGCAGTCGAGCAGGCTCGTGATAATCTTGAAACTACGAAACAAGAAATCAACTCTCTGACTACTTCACTTGAAGAAAAACAGGTGACTGGTATGCTTGTGGACGATTTGGCTCGTTACGAAGAACGCATTCAATATACACAAAGTCATATCAAACAACTACAAGATACCCTTGCTCGAAAAGAAATACTTGCACAAAAAAAGCGACTGCATTTGCTTGAAAAAGCGAAGGAACATAAGACTCTAACCATGCTCAAAGATCAGCAAGACGCCGCATGGAAAGAGTTTATAGAGAAAAAAGAAGCTGCAATACTGGATGAAATTGCCATTCTTCACCATGATCGAAACATTAATTGAGCAAACGTAACTATTCAGCTAGTACCCGATATTTGGCACAACACTGAACTGTAACTGTTCA
>JAOZTO010000408.1 GCA_029942265.1 Desulfocapsa sp. | reverse complement strand
AAGTATAGCTGGCGGAACAAAGGACAGGAAAGATGTCCAGGTTATTTGATGTGCGTTCCTAATGACTTGTTTTTGCATAACGAAATTTCCATAACAGGATTCCGCCCAGCACCATAAGTCCGCTAAGTAGTTGTCCTCTGGTGAGTGCTCCAAATATAAACCCGATATGTTGATCAGGCTCACGAAACAGTTCTACAAATATTCTCACACAACCATAACCAATAAGGAAGAGGCTGAGCATACTGCCGTGTGGCCAGTATTTCTGCCCTTGCCATGGTTTCTTTCTGCACAACCAGAGTACTGTAAAGAGTAGCACTCCTTCCAGAAACATCTCATATAATTGCGAAGGATGTCTGGGAGTAGAACCACCCCCCGGAAATACCATCGCCCACGGAACAGAGGATGTTCTTCCAAACAGTTCTCCATTGATAAAATTTCCAAATCGACCAAGACCTAAGCCAATGGGAATAGTCACAACATAAATATCGGCACATTTCCAAAAATCCAGTTTTTTGTTTCGGACATATAACCATCCACCAATCAGTACGCCAAGACATGCTCCGTGAAAGGACATGCCACCAGTCCAAGTGGCCGGAATTTCAAGCGGATGCTGCATATAGTACGAAAAGTTATAAAAAAAGACGTATCCCAGCCGTCCTCCTATAACCACTGAGATAATAAGCACAAGATTAAGGTTTTCATACCAGGGTTCAAGTGCCTTGTAGGAAAAGTCACGTATCTGTTTTTGAACAAGGAAATACGTGGCAGTAAATCCAAGAACATACATAAGTCCATACCAGCGTACCTGAAGTGGGCCAATTGCGAATATTACCGGATCAATAGTGGGAAATGGTATCATTGATGTACTCGTTAAAAGTCTGAATTTAAGATGGATTTGTTTGCCTGAAGTTTTCTAAGATGCACTTGAAGTACGGAAATTGCAGCTGGGGTAACACCTGAAATCCTTGATGCCTGGCCCAAGGAGCGAGGACGCACTTGGCTGAGTTTTTCAACCACCTCATTGGAGAGACCGGATAAACTCTTGTAATCAATTGTCTCGGGAAGCTCTAGTGCTTCCATCTTTTTAAAGCGGGCAACCTGTTCTTCCTGACGTTTGAGGTAGCCTTGAAATTTGACTTGTAATTGGACTTCGGCATACACATTTGATTGCAGGAGTTCTGCTATTTTCTTCTGTCCTTCCGGTGGATCTGTTGGTAACAGACTGATCTGTGCCAGTGTTAACTCCGGTCTGCGCAACAAAGCGGATACACTACATTTCTGTTTCAGTGCTACAGATCCTTCTGCGGTAAGAATTTCATTGGTGCTTTTATTGGGTTTTACAAAGGTGTTTTCAAGAAGAGTGACACCCTGTTCCAGAGCTTTTTGTTTTATCAAAAATGATTGGTACTCATTTTCTCCCAGAAGTCCTATCGTATGACCAATCTCGCAAAGCCTACTATCTGCATTATCTTCACGGAGCAAAAGTCTATATTCTGCCCTTGAGGTGAATAGGCGGTAAGGTTCCTTGGTTCCTGAGGTGACAAGATCATCAAGTAAAACGCCAATATATGCCTGGGCACGAGTGAGAATCAAAGGCGCTTTGTCACGGATCATGTGTACACTATTGATTGCAGCCATCAGCCCTTGAGCGGCAGCCTCTTCATATCCTGATGTTCCATTAATCTGCCCTGCCAGAAAAAGGCCTGGAACACGTTTGGTTTCAAGGCTTGGTTTGAGTTCTAGTGGATCGATATAATCATATTCAATGGCATATCCGGGGCGCACAATTGTCACTTTTTCCAGCCCTTTGATTGTATGGAGCATGGCAAGTTGTGTTGAAATCGGCAGGCTTGTCGGCAGGCCATTTGGGTACACTTCAGTGGTATCAAGTCCTTCCGGTTCCAGAAAAATCTGGTGTCGATCTTTTTCAGGAAAACGCATGACTTTATCTTCAAT
The DNA here is from genome assembly GCA_029942265.1 of Desulfocapsa sp. Taxonomy (GTDB): domain Bacteria; phylum Desulfobacterota; class Desulfobulbia; order Desulfobulbales; family Desulfocapsaceae; genus Desulfocapsa. Next base: position 833 of record JAOZTO010000408.1, on the reverse strand, counting down.
GGATGGACAGTATCTGGCACCTATTCCCTCTATAATGCCAGTGTACATTGGAGATTTGTCAATTCCCGCACGGATTGCAGCATGTGTTTCAGGATTGGTATATGTGATATGACATGGCAGCTGGGGAAGTGTGTAGTCACCTTTACTTGAAAACGAAAAAAATGCAGGTGGCTGATCGGAATGCTGCTCTTCGAGTTCGGAATAGTCGATAGATAGTGCGTCAATCCGAGGAACGGTTCCTGTTTTCATACGTCCCATGCTAAACCCCAAATCTTTAAACCAGGTAGAAAGATTTGTGGCAGGAGGATCTCCCATGCGTCCGGCAGGAAAATTCTTCAGGCCGATATGAGTCAAGCCATTCAGAAAAGTTCCAGTGGCAACAATTACGGCTTTGACTTCAATCTCTTCGTCAAGTGATGTGCAGATTCCACAGATTCTTCCATCTTTTATCAGTAAACTGTCAACTTCAGCCTGTTTGATTTCGAGGTTTTCCTGCGCCTCCATAACTGATTTCATCCGCAAGCGGTAAAGTAGTCTGTCTGCCTGAGCACGAGACGAACGGACAGCGGGGCCCTTACTGGTGTTTAACCTGCGAAATTGTATGGACGTGGCATCAATGTTTTTGGCCATTTCTCCGCCGAGCGCATCAATTTCCCGAACAAGATGCCCCTTGGCAAGGCCGCCAATGGCAGGATTGCAGGACATGGCACCAATGGTATCCACATTAATGACGGTGACCAGTGTTTTGCAACCCATTCTGGCTGCGGCAAGAGCTGCTTCACAACCGGCATGACCGGCTCCGATGACTGCGATATCGTAAGAATTCATGGTGA
>JAOZTO010000407.1 GCA_029942265.1 Desulfocapsa sp. | reverse complement strand
GTTCATATGTGAACAAGCCGGATCGAACGAAGATGGGGGGCTAGCCGAATATTTATGAAAGCTTTTCGACATTTTTTATTATTATCCCCCTTTCCAGAAGGATCAATCATGCATAAGATAATACTTTCGTTTAGTGTAGCACTCTTTCTATTATTTCTTTTATTTGGAGAATCCGTAATGGCAGAAAAAAAATTAGCAGATGGCATGTACGCCAAATTCGTCACCGACAAAGGTGATATTGTCTGTGAACTTGAATTTGAAAAAACACCAATTACCGTTGCCAACTTTGTAGGGCTTGCTGAAGGCACCAAAGAGCTTGGCGGTGGAGCCGGTAAAGCAGGAACTCGTTTTTATGATGGTCTCAATTTTCACCGAGTGATCAACGATTTTATGATCCAGGGTGGTTGTCCTCTTGGTACCGGAACCGGTGGCCCTGGATACACTTTCCCCGATGAAATTGATCCTACTCTTACACATAAAGGCCCCGGTATCTTGTCTATGGCTAATGCAGGCCCTGGCACTAACGGAAGCCAGTTTTTTATCACTCATAGTGCTACTCCGCACCTTGATGGCAAACATACTGTTTTTGGGCATGTGGTTTCCGGTATGGATGTTGTGAACAGCATAAAGCAAAACGACAAAATAAAAACAGTTGAAATCATTCGTGTTGGCGATGATGCCAAAGCATTTAAGAGTGATCAGGCAGCATTTGATGAACTTCTTGCCAGTCAGGAAACACGTTCCCAGGATAAAGAACTTGCTGCCATGGAAGAATCCATGGAACAGATAAAAGGGCAATACCCCGATGCTATCACAACTGATTCTGGACTCAAATATGTTGTAGTTGCTGAAGGAACAGGCGACACGCCAGCTCCGGGTGCAATGGTAAAGGTTCATTACACAGGGAAATTACTTGATGGAACCACGTTTGATTCTTCTGTAGAGCGTGGCCAACCTATCGATTTTCCCGTAGGGCAGGGACGTGTCATTAAGGGATGGGATGAAGCACTTCTTACTATGAAAAAAGGCGAGAAACGTGTTTTGATTATTCCAGCAAGCCTTGGTTATGGCCCTTCGGGACGTGGTCCTATCCCACCAAATGCCACAATGATATTTGATGTGGAGTTGGTCGACTTTTAGTACGAAAATTCCTGTAGACACAAAAAGCCTTGCGGAAATACTCTTTCCACAGGGCTGTTTTGAACCCAACCCGAATATTTACCTTTTTTAATGTACGTTCCTAATATAAAAAACCAAACATCCATAGCGGAATGATTTTTCCATACCCAACCTCAATATCATCTTTAACAATATATCCATTTTGATGTTCCTGTATTTGATGTTGTGACTTTGAACGACCACCAACTTCAAACAAATATGTTTCGTCTATTATAAAGTCACCCTTAAGAGCTGCCCGGACATTGTATTCCTTTGCACCTGCAAACTGGCTGACAAAGAAATTTTCACGAACAGTTCCAATTGGGTCTTCTGGCTGTAAACGCCCTCCAACTGTTCGCAATAAATTGGTGTTGGCCATGAAAAGTTTGGATGGTTTTCGTGTAAGTCTGCTTCCCGAGCCCTGCGGCATCACTTTTATTATTAACCCAGCTTGTGTCAAATGCTCCAAATATGTGTAAACAGTTGTTCGGGCAATACCAAGACGATTTGACATTTTTTCGATATTTAGTTCAAATGGAGGAGATGTGGCAATTTCAAAGAGAATTTTTTTTAATGCAGGAATCCCACTAAAACGAATTCCCTCTGTTGCTGGGATATCCTCATACAAAACTTTAGTGATAACATTTTCCAGTTTTTTATGATATTCGTCCCTGCCTTCAAGGAAAAAAGGATAGGCACCAACCTTCAAATATTCCCCAAAACTGCCCAGTATTGCTCTGGAAGGCCGAATGGCTTCTGCCAGATCCGTATGGTATTGCAGAAGTTCCTGTAGTTTATAGGATGGGTGACTATACCCTTCGTTAAAGAGAAGGTACTCCCGAAAAGACAAGATTGGCATGGTGTAATAGACTGCCCGTCGTGACAAATCCGATTTGCCAAGTTGCAGTTGAAGTGCAGAACTTCCTGAAAACATAAGTATGGCTTCAGGGAATGAATCATATAGATTTTTTACCTCTTGAGCCCAGTTTTGATATTTATGAATTTCATCTATCACCAGCATCTGTCCACCAGTCTTGAAAAATGACGATCCTATTTCATATATCCCAAATGCTTCTACTCGGATATGGTCTGCTGAGATATAAAGAACTTTTTTACCGGTTTTCTTTTTTTCCTTCATATACTGGAGCAACATTGTTGTCTTACCGGTTCCACGCCCACCAACAATACCTAAAAGACGATTCGTCCAATTTATTTTATCGTATAAATATCGAGTTGATTTCTCGGAAGTATACGCGAAAAGGCTATTTTGAAGACTGAACAATTCACTTAAATCACGCATGACCGTTCCTTTTTGTGTAGTATGATGGACAGAATAAAGGTGTTGTTGTAGTTTGTATCCTACAAGATGTGGTTTGTTTTGTCTAATGAAGTTAATGAAATTGACACACCTCGCATATGAAGTTTTGCGAAGTCTACATTTATTTACTTCGTCATCTCAAATTATCCAAGCACTCTACAAGCGGTATTGACCAGAAGGGGAAGAGTTGTTACCATAGTTGTCACGAAACAAAATTTCTCTGTCCGCAAGACAAAGAAGCTAACCCGATAAGTAAATATTCGGGTTGGGTTCAAAACAGGCTAAACCACTGAATTATAAATGTTTGGATAGTGTCCTAGGT
>JAOZTO010000406.1 GCA_029942265.1 Desulfocapsa sp. | reverse complement strand
TATTCTCTTTTTTAACCCTATACTGAGGGGGATGTACTTTCGTGGAAGAGCTATTTAATTTTTTTCAAAAACCGAAAGGTCCTGTTAAGTTTAATAAAGTTCAGATTAGTATTGCTTCACCGGAAAAGATTCTTGACTGGTCTCATGGTGAAGTTAAAAAACCTGAAACCATTAATTACCGAACATTTAAGCCAGAACGAGACGGCCTTTTTTGTGCAAAAATATTTGGACCTGTCAAAGATTTTGAGTGTAATTGCGGTAAGTATAAACGCATGAAACATCGTGGAGTTGTTTGTGAGAAATGCGGTGTTGAGGTTATTCAATCCAAAGTTCGTCGTGAACGACTTGGACATATTAGCCTAGCCGCACCTGTTGCCCATATTTGGTTTTTAAAAAGTCTGCCATCAAAAATTGGTGCAGTTCTTGATCTGACGCTAAAGCAACTTGAAAAAGTGCTTTATTTTGAACAGTATGCAGTAACTGATTCAGAAAGGACAGATCCATCAGACCCGGAAAGCCCATATGTTGTCGAACCAGCAACACTTCTTACCGAAGAGCAATATCGACAATTACGTGAAGAACATCCAGGTCAGTTTGAGGTTGGTATTGGCGCAGAGGCGATTCACCAATTACTTGCTGCTCAAGATCTTGTAGCACTTGCCAAGACTCTTCGTGCAGAAATGGCGGCCACAAATTCCAAAACAAAACGTCAGAAGTATGGAAAAAGGCTGTATGTTATTGAGGCATTCAATGGTTCCGATAATCGTCCTGAATGGATGGTTTTACAGGTAATTCCTGTTCTGCCACCAGATCTACGACCATTGGTTCCACTTGAAGGTGGACGTTTTGCTACATCGGATCTTAATGACTTATATCGTCGTGTAATTAATCGTAATAATCGTTTGAAGCGACTTCTTGAACTTGATGCCCCTGATATTATCATTCGAAATGAAAAAAGAATGTTGCAGGAAGCTGTTGATGTTCTTTTTGATAATGGACGACGTGGTCGTGTGATCACTGGTGCCAACAAGCGTCCTTTGAAATCTCTTTCCGACATGTTGAAAGGAAAACAGGGACGTTTTCGTCAGAATCTTCTTGGTAAACGTGTCGATTATTCAGGTCGTTCAGTTATTGTCGTAGGGCCTCACCTTCGTCTTCATCAATGTGGTATTCCAAAGAAAATGGCTCTTGAGTTGTTTAAGCCATTTATCTACAACAAACTTGAAACCCAGGGGTTTGTCACCACAATCAAAAGTGCCAGAAAAATGGTCGAGAAAGGCGCTAAAGAGGTGTGGGATGTTCTTGATGAGGTCGTCACCGAACGTTCAGTCATTCTAAACCGTGCACCAACATTGCATAGGCTTGGTATGCAGGCTTTTGAAGCAGTACTAATTGAGGGAAAAGCCATCCAGCTTCATCCACTTGTTTGCGCAGCATTTAACGCAGACTTTGATGGTGATCAGATGGCTGTTCACGTACCGCTATCAGTAGAAGCACAAGTCGAAGCACGAGTTTTAATGATGTCAACTAATAATATCCTCTCTCCAGCAAATGGAGAACCTATTATTATTCCATCTCAGGATATTGTTCTTGGTTTGTACTATATGACACGTACCCGTATCAACGCCAAAGGAGAGGGGAAAACTTTCTCAAGCCCTGTTGAGGCACTGATAGCTTATGATTACGATGCTGTTCATCTTCAGGCTGTGATCAACGTTCGTATGAATGGTGAAATGGTAGAAACAAATGTTGGACGTTTATTGCTGGGTGATCTACTTCCAGATTCAGTTCCGTTTAGTGAAGTAAATAAGGTAATGACAAAAAAAGCCTTAGCTCAAATCATCGACTACACCTACCGCCATGCTGGTACCAAACATACCGTAATTCTAGCTGATCAATTAAAAGATATTGGCTACGAATATGCAACAAGAGCAGGAATTTCCATCTGCATCAATGATATGAAGATTCCATTGAGCAAGGAAGGCCTAGTCGGTAAAGCTGAATCCGAAGTACTTGACGTAAGTAAACAGTACTCTGATGGTCTTATCACTTCAGGTGAGAAATATAATAAGGTTGTTGATATCTGGTCAAAGACCACAGAAGATGTGGCTAATGAGATGATGGATGGTATCAAAGTTGATTTCTTCGAAGATAAAAATAAAAAACTAATCGAGGCACCTAGTTTTAATTCTATTTATCTCATGGCAGATTCAGGTGCCAGGGGATCGCGGGATCAGATCCGTCAGCTCGCTGGTATGCGTGGACTTATGGCAAAACCTTCTGGTGCTATTATTGAAACACCTATTAAAGCGTGTTTTCGTGAAGGGCTAGGCGTACTTGAATATTTTATTTCTACTCATGGTGCTCGAAAAGGTCTTGCTGATACAGCTCTTAAAACTGCAAACTCAGGATATCTTACTCGTCGTCTTGTCGATGTAGCACAGGATTCGACTATTGTAATGGCTGATTGTGAAACACTCGATGGCATTATCGCAGAGCCACTGCTTGATGGTGGTGAAATAATTGTACCTCTTGGTGAGCGAATTCTTGGTCGTGTGACTCAGGAAGATGTTGTTGATCCATTTGATGAAGAAAAAGTAATAGTTGAAGCTGGACAGGAAATTACTGAAGAACTCGTAACAAAGATTAACGAAGCTGGTATTGATAAAGTACAAATTCGCTCGGTTCTTACCTGTCGTGCCCGTCGAGGTGTCTGTGCGCAATGTTATGGACGTGACCTTGGTCGGGGACATATGGTTAATCGTGGTGAAGCAGTTGGTATTATTGCTGCTCAGTCCATTGGTGAACCTGGTACACAGTTGACAATGC
>JAOZTO010000405.1 GCA_029942265.1 Desulfocapsa sp. | reverse complement strand
CTCAAGATGAAGCGGAAATTAACCTGATTATTGAAACTTTGGGTATGATTGGCGATCCACAGGCAATTAATACACTGACCGATTATCTGTATGCTGCCAACAGAGATTTAATCATTACGGCTATCCAGGCTTTAGGGCAGGTTGGTACTCAAACAGCAATGCACAGACTTGCAGAGCGCATGGGCACAGATAATGAGATGGACTATATGATCCTCTCAATTTTTGCAGATGTTCAGGATCCGGTTTCCCTTGAAAAACTCAATGACACCTTAGCTTCCCATTATGCGCATATGCGAATTTATGCCAAACAGGAATTGGTTCGAATTGGTTCGAAAGCTGTTCCAGCATTAATCGGAAATCTTCTTCAAGATGACCCAGATTTTATAATTCACACTTTAAATGTCCTTGGGGACATCAGAGATGAATCTGCCATCGTTCCCATCAGAAAGCTCCTTGGAAAAGAGCCTAAAAATGCTAATGTACGTTTTGCCGCTTACGAAGCTCTTGCCCTGCTACCTCTACGAAAAGGAGCTTATACATTGACCGCCGGTCTTACTGATCATGAAGATCATGTATGTGTGGCGGCAGCTAGGGCAATTGATCAGAATTACTCGGAGATACTAACTGCAGGTATTAAAAACCTGTTGCGCAATAAAGACGATGAAGCGAGACATATTACAAAAATCATTGTTAATGCCCAAGTAGATAAAATATTTATGAGTCTGGTTGGTGAAGAGTTTTTTCAGGAATTATCTCTGATTTATCTTCCTCATACCCATAAGGATACGAAAGAGCATTATGTAAAACTGCTGGTAGATGGTGGGTTTAAAGAATTTGCTGGTAAGATACAAGGTGATGAAGATACTCGGGATAAGGTAAAAGTTGTTGCTGTTGATGATTCACGTATGATTTTAAATATTTACAAAGCTACTCTCCATGAACTTGGCTATGAACCCGTACTGTTTGAATTTCCAGCAACAGCCATAGAGTGGTTACAGAAAGAAAAACCAGCAATGGTGCTTACTGATTTGAATATGCCTGAAATCACTGGTGTTATGTTGGCAATTGAGATCCGAAAAAAATATACGCCAAAAGAGTTGCCCATAATTATGGTGACTACCCAGAATGAGGTAAAGGATAATGAGGCTGCGTATGCGGCTGGTGTTAATAAGGTTATTCAGAAACCATTTAATGCTGAATTGCTAAAAACAGCTATGGATGAATATCTGTAGGCAGGTGAACTGAAAATTTGGTCTATTAACTGTTTATCAGTATATTCGCTAGGTACTCAGGAAGTAGATCAAAATTCCTGCCCACGTCTTCGGGTTTATGGGCATCTGATCCCGGAAGTAAGGGGATTTTTAGTGTTAATGCTTCTTTAATGATAAAAGGTGCTGGAAAGGGGATGCCCCTGATTGGGAACCCTGAAGTATTGACCTCAAGAGCCATTTCTTTTTTCTTTACCGCCTTGAGTAATGTTATGATTAGCTCATGATACGTGTGGTCAAGCTGAAACCCTGGCTGGAATCGCAGGGCTGCATCTAAATGGCAAAGAACAGTCCCCGGAAGAACTTGTACGGCTTCAGTGAGTGTTGATAGATAATTAATGATTGTTTGCTCGCACCCAATTCGTGCGATACTGTTTCTATTTTCTTCTTTACTGCTGACAAGATTTATATGCTGTTGTGTGTGAGTGCATGGCATAAAATGGTACGATATTCCGATTCGCTGCCATTTTCTTTTTGCCAAACGTTCTAGTAGTTCGTCTTTATGGCTAGGGCTGTAGCCCACTTCCACGCCAAGTGAAACCACTATTTTATCTTTATATTTTTCCCGTAATTCATTTCCTTCCCTGAAATAAACATCAAAATCATCATCTGTCAGCCATGTAGGTTCACAGTAAGTAACCCCTGCTTCCATATGTTCAAGGAAGATTATCTCTTTTAAGCCGATGGCTATGGCTTGTACTACATACTCTTCCATCTCACCCGTGGCGTGATGGCAGTATTTGGTGTGAATATGACCATCGGTATCAAGGGGGATCTTAGGTGAATTCATGGTGGAATAAGGTGTTAATTAGGCATTTCCCTTTGGAAAAAAATGAATAACACCATCAATGTCAGACGTGTCACAAATGTGGCCATTGTTGAGTTCCAGGGCAAGGAATTCTTCCATACCTTCAAGCGGCATGGCAAGATTAGGGCCTTCCGGAAGATGATAAACAAGGGTTTGTGCTTTTGATAAATCAATAGGTTGGGAGAAAAGTTTCATACAGTAGTCCATATAAGAGGGGAAATAGAAAATTTGAAAGCTGACTATAAGGTTTTCAATAGGAAATCGCAAGGAAATTGGGAAAAAGATTAAGGATAAAGTGAAATAGTAGGATCTGAACGGAAATAGGTTTGACAGTGACATACTCCATGTTTATTGTAGAGATTTTCAAGTGATCGCAAAAAACCGACTTGGGTTCAAAACAAGGTAAGCGCTCCATGAACACCACCCTGCACGATCTCGAAGTACCCGATATACCAACATGTATTATCGTGCACTTCGAGATCGCACATGGCGGCGTCCCTGAAACACTTACAGGGACAGGAGTTTGATAGAGCAAGGTGCGGTTAATTGGACGCTTACAAAACAAGCAAAACCACTAAATGATATACAATGAAATTGCGGTAACTGTTCAGTGTTATTTCAATTATCGGGTACTTGCTGAACAATTACAAATTGCGTAACATAGGTCATGCTCTTTTGATGAATCCATTAATTGATGGACTCGCAAAAAGTCTGAATTTAAGATGGATTTGTAGATAAGCGCAGACTTCGAAAAA
>JAOZTO010000404.1 GCA_029942265.1 Desulfocapsa sp. | reverse complement strand
CAAAAGTGTACTTGTTGAAGAAGATAGTCACCTTGTCGAGTTGCTGCGATATATTCACCGAAATCCTGTTAGGGCTCATATCTGTAAATCCGTCAGCGGCTACTCCTGGAGCAGCCACCACGCTTATGTTGCAAAGACTAAACAGTTGGAATGGTTATATACGGATTTACTGCTCAGCATGTTTTCAGAAAGTCCTGACAAGGCAATAAGTGGGTACATAAAATTTGTTCAGGGTGAAGATTCTACGGAAATTAAAGATTTTTTCAGCAAGAAAATTTTGCCATCGATTTTGGGATCTCGTAATTTTGTCGAATGGGTCAAAGCAAAATTCTACCAGATAAAGAATCATGAGGAGGTTCCTCAGTCCAAAGATCTTGCGCCGACAATCATCGAAATTAAAAAAGCTGTTGGCATTCGTTACGAAATTGATACAAAAGAATTAGAGGAGACCAAGCGAGGTCAGAAAAATGAACCTCGCGACGTCGCGATATACCTTTCCAGAAAGCATAGTGGCTTGTCTTTAGAGGAAATCGGTAAGCAATTTGGGTTAATTAAATACAGTACCGTGAGTAATGTTGTTCGGCGAATAGAAAGCCAACTGGCTGATAGCAACCAGCTTTCCGGAATGGTTGCCTCAGTAAGGCAAAGGATGTTCCTGGAACAACGAAAGATTTGACCCCTTTGCGCCTTTTGTCGCCTGTCACTTGTGGTTGAGCCTGTTTTTGCCCCAACCCGAATGTTTACGAACATCTATGGAAAGTAAGAGTGATTTAACAGAAGGACCTATTTTATCAAAGCTCATCAAGCTATCGATGCCTATCGTTGGCACGATTTTTGTGCAGATGGCATACAATCTGACTGATGTGATTTGGCTGGGGCGCTCGGGCTCTGTGCCGGTGACTGCTGTAACTACTGCCGGATTTTTTATGTGGCTACTGGCCAGTATTTTCTACTGCACAAAGTCCGGAACCGAAACCCTAGTGGCTCAGTCAGTTGGCAAAAAAGATTTTAAGATGGCCAGGCTGGTTGCTGAAAATGCCTTGGCACTCAGCTTATATGCTTCTTTGATTGCCAATTTGTTGGTGCTGGTTTTTTCGGGATATCTCCTTCAGTTTTTCACCCTGGATACTGAGGTCATGAGTACTGCGGTTTCCTATCTGAGGATAGTCTCTTTTGGAATGCTTTTTGCCGTAGTTAATCCTGTGCTCAGCTCTGTTTATATAGGTTTTGGAGACAGTAAAACACCGTTTATGCTGAGTTCCGTTGGTCTTGTGATCAATATGATTCTTGATCCTGCCCTGATCTTTGGTTTCCTCTTTATTCCTCCACTTGGTGCAGACGGGGCTGCTATTGCCACAGTTTTTGCCAATGTTCTTGTTTTTCTGCTCTTTGTTTTTGCCTTTCATTCACCTAGGTCTGTACTGCCCGGATTGAGGTTTTTTGCACCACTTAAGAGTGCAGTACTCAAAAAGGTGTTGAAAATTGGAGCACCAGTATCTGTTCATCAAATATCATTTTGTCTTTTCTCTATGTTTCTTGGCAGACTGGTTTCTGTATATGGCACTATTCCGCTCGGTGTGCAGAATATCGGTGCAAGTATAGAAGCTCTCTCTTGGAATACCGCAATTGGCTTTTCTTCCGCTCTTGGGGCATTCACTGGACAAAATTATGGTGCAGGTAAGCACGAGAGAATCCGCAATGGATATTTCGTTATTGCGTCTTTAAGTATTACGCTTGGTCTTGTTGCAACGGTTGCATTTCTCTTCTTTGGTGAAGAGATCTTTTCCCTGTTTTCACAGGAAGAGGAAATGATCACCATAGGAGCAACTTATCTAAAGATTCTTGCTGTATCCCAAATATTTATGTGCATTGAGATTACATCTGCCGGAGGATTCTACGGGCTTGGAAAGACCACAATTCCATCTGCTGTGAGCGTGATCTTCACCGGAATGAGAATTCCGGCGGCACTGGCTGTCATAACTTATACCTCTTTTTCTTATGAGGGAATCTGGTGGTGTGTTAGTATTAGTAGTGTCTTTAAGGGTATTATCGTAGCACACCTCTATTGTCTTATGCTGAGAAAGCTCTCAAAACAGTAGACATCAGCAAGTTGACGATGATTGATGTGGCAGATTACAAGCCGCAGAGAATCCCTCCTCCCCTTTGGCGGGAGTGCATAAAAAAAGTATGGGAGGTTGACCTGCTGATCTGTCCGCATTGTCAGGCAGAAATGAAGATAATCAGTTTTATAGTCGAGCGGAAGGTTGTCCGAAAAATCCTGACCCACTTGAAGCTATGGCCTGTAAACAATATTCGCGGCTCACCTTCTCGGCCTGGTAAGTTAAGAGTATCCTCAACTCATCCCGGACAAGAGAAACAGTATGAACCCGTCGACGACGGCTGGCCCGGTTATGATGAGCCGGTTTACGGCAGCGATTGATGCCTAGGATGATATAAAGGGACACTTCTGTGTGTTGTGGCAGGCAGTTGGGGGAGCCCTGTGGAAATACAATAAGCTAATGGAATAGTGGATGAACCCTTGGAATGATTTTTTGATGTTGCTGTTTTAAATGGAATATTGTATCTTTTTTTATGGTTTGGAGGAAATGTGAGTAGCTTGTGTTGTTGCCATCCACTCTGCAGGAACTTGTGGAGGTGGAAGACCACAAAAACCACTTGGTAGTGTTGTTTTTAGCTCATTTTGGAGTGCACTTTGGGTGCGTGAAGGTTTGTTTTTCCTCTTGGTACTTTCCTAATGGAAAGCGACTTCTTATCACCCCTTGTAATTGCTTTTTTCGTATTAACGGACAGTTGATGTGTAGGAAGCTGAAAATA
>JAOZTO010000403.1 GCA_029942265.1 Desulfocapsa sp. | reverse complement strand
TATTTTGACAAGAACAACAATAAACGATCTGCCATATTTTCTGCACGGTCAGACAGATTCCCCATCTCTTCGATGATACGGTACCAAAACATTGTTGACACAGGATCAAGCTCATGTTCGATGGTAAATAGTTTTCGGTTCAGCTTTCTAAGAATCATATCAATATTATGTTCTGATTTTCGCACTACATCTATCATCTTAGTGACTTTATCGTTTTCCCTACCACTGAATCCAACATGCACCAGCTCATCAAGTTCCTCAATCATGGCCTTGGCCTGAACTGTAATCTCCATTGTTCCTTCAAGCAAGTCGTCCAAACCGCCCTTTATCGCTTCTGGAACAATCATATCTCTATTAATAAGAAGCTGAGAAATTTTTTCAACGCCATCAGCGATACTATCCTGTTCATGTAAAAGGCTCAAAAGGTCTTTTCTATCAACGGGCATCAAGAGGGTTTTGGGCATACTTCGGCGATATGTTGATTTTATCATATCAGCTTTAGTCTCAAGCTTTCCAATTTGATCCGCAACTTCAGCAACTTTCTGCTGATCCTTTCCATAAAGTGCATCAAACAGTTCAGGCAATAATATAACGCAGGAAAACACGATCCGCATATGTTCCTGAATTGGTTTAAACGGAGATTTCCGCAATAATCCTGCTAGGGGGTTGGTTGACCTTATTACCATTGTGCGTTCTCCATCTTTTTTTAATTATTTTACTTCATTCATTATTTTTGTTAGAGGTCCTGCCGGATAACTCAAAGGTATCATTTTTTCCCGTATCTGCATAAACATACTCGGGCCACTTTCACGACAACTACATATAATATGATGTCCCTTAATATTACCAGCATTTTTCCAAAAACTGTTAAACGGGTCAAGGGGAGTATGGCCAACTACGAACGGAGCGCGTTTAGGCAAATCCAAGCTGCTTTTAAACTGTTTAACATCTCTCTTATCATACCCTGTCAAATAATGGGATCGTTTTATTCTGTTAGTGAGGACTTCATGACACACCTTAGGATAGCTACGAAGATTAATGATTTTTTCCCGGTTCATTTTCTTTCGTGGCGGCGCAGCATGACAGGCTAAAAAGGAGTCTGTTTTCAGTACAATGGGTAGCGTATCATAAAACTTCTGCATCTCTTCCACATACTCGATGCCTCGTAATTCCTGCAAACGCTTTCGCATTAAAACACCTTGCAAAATTCCTCCTTTGCTGATCGATCTGTCAAAACTGTCATGATTTCCCAGAAGATAAAAGAAATTCTCAGGGAAATGGCACTTCATTTTAAAAATCAAATCCATCATCAATATGGAGCTATCCATATCTTCCATTTCCTGTGTAACCTCAGAATGAACCGCATCTCCAAGAAGAACTAAACAAGCAGTATCTGATGCCATATGTGCCAAGAGACAATTCTCAATTAGAATTTTCAGGAGATTGTCCACCTGTGCGTGAAGATCGCCGACTATGAGCAATCTCTTGTCATTCGGTAATTCAAGCAAAGCTCCGGGCGCACCAGACTCGTCTTTTTCCCTATAGACTTCATCGGCAAGTATGGTATTTACTTCTTTTATGGTGTCCAGTGCAGCATTCTGCGACAACAGAGTTATTGGCCCGTCATATATTGCACGAACACCTAGGATTGCATTATATCGGTTTGTCCCTATTCGTTCCCGAATATCCTGTTCACCGCTCCGAACAATCTGAATAGCTTCTTTTCCATCGAGTGGACTGATCATCAGATCTCCTCTGATATTAGTCACCATAAGATGTCTTTTTGAGACACTTTTTGAAAAATTAAATATTTCACTGTACTGCTGATTATCCTGTCCGATTAGTACTCGTTCTCCAACTTTTATCCTGGCAAAACCATTGATGGTATCTTCGGAACACGCCTTTGATGGTGAAATCAACCAGTTTTTCTGAATATTTTTTTTCTTTATGCCGATGGGGATTTCCGGATGAAAGACAAGTTTTTGATCACCAATAATCATCTCAAATGTTTTCCCGTCGTGGGGAATTCGGCAATCTTTATCAAGTACCTGTAACTGGTCTGTAATAGTAAACCATTCAATGGGATCCCTGCGAAAAAGAAATGCCTTCCATCCGGAAAACGTTCTTAAATCCCAGCTCTGTTCATGTTCTTCTCTTACCCATTTTGGAATATTTACATCGCCCATCTCAACAATACGCATTGGAGGTTTATCAAGTCCTTCTCGAACATACACTTGCATACCAGCTTTATGCATATACAAAACAACTTCACGATAGATATCAAGCTGGCGAACAACCATCTCCATGGTAAGGTTTTTATCAACAGGGAAGTATCCTTCTTTGTGACGCTCGATGCGTCTTTGAAATATTGTTTCAGGATCAGGTAACAAAAACTCAAAAATATACTTATCTCTCCAGTTAGTCTGGAAAATTGTATCGCTGGACGGTGGTATTTGAATACGTTCGAGTTCAAGGAATAAGGGCTCTTCGGCTTCCAACCATTCTTTGTCAAAAACTGTTAATGCCTCGATGCAGCCTTTAAATGGAAACCCGAGATGAACTTCTCGGGGACGATAGGTAAGTGTTTGATCTTTCCACCAGCCCTTGCGGGTCAAATCAACGTAGCCTTCATTCGGCCAGCCGTGTACCTGATTGATATAATATGTTTTCCCAGCACCAGGAGGCCCTGTCACCACAAGTTGTACAAAATTAAGTCGGGCAGGAAGTTGCACTCCACGTATATCTTGAAGATCTTCTATGGGAACCAGGTTTCTTTTTAGGGGATCTGTCATATTTGCTACTTGCTTTTTTTTCGTATTAATCTTGGGTAAAATGAGAACTTTT
>JAOZTO010000402.1 GCA_029942265.1 Desulfocapsa sp. | reverse complement strand
CAAGCTGTTTGGTAACTTTGCGACAGAACCAGAATTACGTATTTTGAATCAAATAGATGTGCCAGCCAACCATCCGGTTGAAAACGCTGCCTGTAAGTTGTACCCTCCAGTATTGCCCTGTAAGTCAAGAACTTCTCCAGCCAGATAAAGTCCTGATACGATTTTTGATTCCATTGTCCGTGGGTCAACTTCTTTTAGGTCTACGCCTCCAGCAGTAACAATCGCTTCTTTGAATGAACGATAACCACTCACTTCCATGCGGAGTCCTTTTAACCAGTGCAATAGTTTCTTTCGTTCTTTTTTGGAAATATCACCAGCCATTCTTGTTGCGGTAATAGCGGTTTGCTCAAGACATAGGGGTACCAATTGAGCAGGAAGTAAACCACGCAACACCGTCTGGAAATCCTCATTGTATCGTTTCTCGAAATCACGGATTAAGCGAGCGTCCAGTTTCTGCATGTCGAGGGCTGCTTTTAAATCAATATGAAGTGCAACGTGTTTACCGTCTCGAAGTCCATCCACAGCATCACCGCTGAGTGTAAGAATAGTTGGTCCACTGACGCCGTATTTCAGGAAATGCAATTCACCAAAGAGTTCACGCTTCTTTTTTCCATCAATAAAAAGCTGAACAGCAATATTACGAAGTTCGAGCCCTGCAAGATCCGGATGGATACCATTACGTATCTCCAGTGGGACAAGTGCCGGACGAATAGGCACAATCGTATGGCCAAGAGTTTTAAGCAATGTATATCCATCACCAGTTGATCCTGTTGCAGGATACGATGCTCCGCCAGTAGCAACAATAACGGCGTCGCATAAGAGCGTACCATGTTTGGTAACCACTCCTTTGATTGTATCGTTTTCTACGAGAAT
This sequence comes from Desulfocapsa sp., assembly GCA_029942265.1. Lineage (GTDB taxonomy): Bacteria > Desulfobacterota > Desulfobulbia > Desulfobulbales > Desulfocapsaceae > Desulfocapsa. Next base: position 1,973 of record JAOZTO010000402.1, on the reverse strand, counting down.
GTTTGTAACCGGAGTATCTTTCCGAATATCAACGTCTAACGTGGATAGCCAAGCAAGAAAAACTTTTAGTATATCAGATGCTTTTCCACTTGTTGGGAAATATCTGCCACCACGTTCAAGGCTTATCTGCAAACCATGTTTTTCAAAAAAAAGTAGTAGTTCCGGTGCAAAAAACCGTGAGAATGCTTGTCGTAAAAAACGGCCATTCTTTCCAAAATGTTCTATGAAATCTTCTGTTACGGCGCTGTTTGTAATATTACACCGACCTTTTCCGCTGATACAGATTTTTCGGCCAGGCTGTTTCATTTTTTCAAGAAGAATAACCCGGGAACCGCCTATTGCAGCTTGTCCTGCTGCCATAAGTCCTGCTGCGCCGCCTCCGATGATGATCACAGTTTTTGTTTTCATTGTGGATCTTCCATAATTATTGTTTCACTACAGACATGCTATCGGCATTCTGTAGCAGTAACGAAGCATGGTTGGATGTGAAAAATGGTGGATCGCGTTGCAATATTGGACGAATAACTGGATTTGCCTTAAACTCTGATGACAAAAATGTACGAACAGCTTTACGATCCCACTGTCTTGGGTGATTGAAGTCAGAGTACAAACCCAGATCACCTCCTGAAAAAGTACGTAGTTCTAGTGTATTGGCTTCTGTACTGTTCCTGGGAAGATTAAAAACTGCAAGGTTCAGAAAGCTGATGGAATCAGCATTACGAACAGTGAAATCCAGTGTTTCTCTAGCCTCAGCTATTGATTCTGATGGTGTTCCAAAAAGCAGATACACATAGGTGAGAATTCCTGCACTATGAAGTGCTGCTAATGCAGATTCAACAATTTGTAAATCAATCCCCTTATCCATTGCATCGAGTACATTCTGGGAACCGGACTCGATGCCGAGTTTCAACATGACACATCCTGATTTTCGTAGCTGCTTGCAGAATATGGGGTCGCTAAGTTCAGGGCTTATTCGTGCAAAACCATACCAGTCAACACCTAGTGGCTCATCTGTTATTTTCTTCATCAAGGAGGGCGCTACTGCATTGTCCAACAGATGAATAAGCCGTGGTTTATGTTGCTTTATAAGAGATTTTAAATTGCTTATGGTCTGGTCGGAAGAGCATTTTTCATAAGATGCTCCTTCTGCTTTTTCAGGGCAAAATAAACAGCGATTCCAGTAACATCCAGTTGATGCAGCATAGGGTAGAATTAGCCCTGGCGCAAGGTATTTTTCAAGGGGGAGGTCGGAATAGTCAGGGCAGGGGAGCTGTTTTAGTGGGCGTTTGGGAACCTTGAGAAGTTTTAGGAGTGGATATTCCCCCTGGCCTGCAATCATCTCATCAAAAAGCGATGTGAATGGGTTGATCCAGTTGGGGCTTCTAAGCCAAGAGCTAACCAAGCCACCCCCAACAACAATTTTCAGAGAAGGATATGCCTCTTTAATGTATCCGCACAGTGTAAAGGCTGAGAGCGCCTGACTAAGATAATTTAATGAAATTCCAACCCATTGACTACTGTTTGTGCGAAGTAGGTCGTGTAGACGTTCCTGGAAAAAAGGAAAGAATATATTGTTCTTATACTGACGTGCGGCAAGGAGTAAGTCAGCACTTTGGTGCAGCGAATAGTTGCTGTCCTGATAATCAGCAAGACTGATTTGAACGTCTGAAGCGGTGTGGCTTTGAGTCAATGTCCGGTTTACATCACGCGCAGCCCGTTGATAACGAGCGTTGTTTTCGTATAGGCTAGGATCTTTAAGAGCGTTCAGGTTCGTTGTTATATTCGTCCATGCCCTTTTACTCCAGGTATCCATTGGCGATTGTTCCAGTTCGAGTAGGTACAGTTGCCCTTCAAGATTTGTATCCCATAAGGTACAGTCCTGCTTGTGTTTACGTAGAAATCCGGCAATGCGAGTGATACCAGCTGGCGGTTCACAGGCTTTGACAAGTGGTGGAAAGATAAGGAGCATTAGG
>JAOZTO010000401.1 GCA_029942265.1 Desulfocapsa sp. | reverse complement strand
TGGAATCATCGTGGTTTCGATGTTCCTCACTCAGCGACCGAGGCAAACTACTCAATCGATTAATACATGTCAATGGAAATTAATGCATAAAATGCAAATATTCTCTGGCTTGTTTTGTTTGAACAGATTGTACGAATAAGACGTTTAGTATATTCTTTGTATAATCAGTGTTTTATCTGATTCAGAATAAATAAAATATGCAAAGCATGAATCAAGATTTTTCATTAAATTTCGCCTGTAAAAGGTCACCAAAAGTACCAAGATTTACAGATTGTTTTTTGTTCGCACGTTGAAAATCTTTTATTAGAGTTTCCTCATTCTTCTGGTCAGTTTCCGGGCTGACATAATCAGATGGCAGTAGGCTTATTCGTTTTTCTACGAGATCAACGTTTTCCACCTGTACATCAATTTCCTGTCCTTCCTCAAGAACTTCTCGTGGATGGTTGATCCGCCGTCCTTTACCAAGTTTAGATATGTGGATTAATCCATCTACGCCAGGTTCAAGAGTAACAAATGCTCCAAACTGAGTCAGGCGAACCACTTTCCCTGTGATACGATCACCACTGCTTAATTTTTCCGCAGCAAGTTCCCAAGGGTCTTCCAAGGTTTCTTTGATGCTAAGTGTTATTCTATTATTGTCCCAGTCCAATTTCTTTACAAGTACGCTAACTTGTTGGTCTACCTTGTAGTGATCAGTGATATTCTCTACTCTACTCCATCCGATTTCAGAAATGGGTACGAGCCCATCAACGCCACCGATGTCAACAAATGCACCAAAGTCTCGAATAGATGTAATGATACCATTTATTAGATCACCCTCTGCAAGCTTCTCCTTTAAAGCGTCACGAAGTTTTTCGCGTTCAAGTTCTAAAAGGGCTCGAGCAGACACTACGATGTTTCTTCCGTTTTCTTCAAAGCGAGTAATAAGGAAGGGCATACGCTTTTCAAGGTATTCTGCTGCTGCATCTTCAACTCGTCTCAACCCCATTTGTGAGTATGGACAGAAGGCACGAATTGATCCACCGAGTGTGATTTCAAAACCACCTTTGATTTCTTCTTTAACAACACCTTCCACTGGGATTGAGCTTCTGCAAGCTTCTTCCAGGTGCTCGGTGTTTTTACCAGAACCAATACTAATTGTGAAAAGTTGTGCTCCTCCCTTTCCTTTTAGAAAGTACACCTCAAGTCGATCGCCAAGAACTGGCACTTGTCCTTCCTTGTCAGGGGATAATTCTGATGCATCAAGTATTCCCTCACTCTTTCCACCTGTATCAAGGAAAATTGATTCCCCACTGATACCAACAATTGTGGCAGTGATTTTCTGGCCGGGTTTTAAACGGCGGATCGGTTTGGCTTCGCTTTCTTGGAATAATTCTGCAAAACTTGCGCTATCTTCGGACATGGTTTTTACCTGTTATAAGTTAATAAATTTATGTTGAATATGGTCGTTATACCATTTCTCATGAGGAATGGAAGGGGGGATCTAATCTTTGATTGATGGCAAGTGCCAGAAAAGAATCATTTTCACTGAAAACCAGTTTTTTCTTCTGGAGGTTCAGTAAAAAAATACGGATAGAACTTTCTCGTATACGGGGGAACTTCTTGTGAATTTTCTGTAATGTACGAATTTTCCTGCAGTAGTGATATATTTCACCAGAAGATCCTTGTAATCTATGTAACAGCGGTGGGCCGTTGAGCTGTTCTTGACGGATTATAACAAATGTATCACCAATTCTGTACGATAACGGAGATATCGAATGTGATCTGTTTGTGTGGAATGAATTCCATTCATTAATTTTCGTAACGACTTTTTTCCATTGTTTACGCTGTAGTAAGCGGTCACCTCGATAATCTTTAATAAGCATGTCGAGAGTACGAAGAATATCTTTTGGGAAAAGGTTTTTGTTATTTGGATGTTGTGTTATCGCCTTTATACCATAACTATTCGGATCTTTTGCTACTGGTGAACCATGTCCTAGGAAAAAAGAAGCGCTTGAAAGAGGAGGGTAGGGGAGAATAAAGTCAAGATTGTTCAGTGTCTCCTGTACCTCTTCCTCGGTGCTTCCAGGAAATTCTATGATGATATTTCCTTCAAGCTGAATTCCAGCTTCAGCACTTTGCCGCATCGCCGCTATGTTTTCAATGACCGTTGTACCTTTTTGTATCTTTTTTAATAAACTTGCTGAAAGAGCTTCTATGCCAACTTGTATGGTTGAAAGGCCTCCGTTTCGATAACTTTTTGGTATTTCTGGGTCTGTTATAATGCGTAGTTCTGCAAAGAAGTCATACTGCTGTGGTTTACTGCTTAGGCTATTGAAAAAAGTATCTGTTTCTCGTGGAGGGAGTGCGTTGTCAGTGAAGCAGAAATTGAGACACTGATGACGACTACTCTGTTGCTGAACCTCGTTAAGCATTGATTCTGCAGTTTTCCAGCGATATCCCTGCCACTGAAGATTTAAATTACAAAAGGTACATTTGTTCCACCAGCATCCTCGTGAGAATTCGATGGGGAGAACTGGGATAAATGGATTATTTGGAAATGCTACCCCCATTTCGTTGAAGTACGGGCTGTAGTCGGGTAATGGGAGGCTGTTGAGATCAGCAATTCCAGGGCAATTTGATTTGAATTGTCCACTTTTGCGGCTCCTGCTAAGAACCTGAGGGGGAAATGTGGAATGTTTTTCAGAATCATGCAGAAAATAACAGAGTTGTTGCAGAGCCTCTTCGCCTTCACCACTGACAATGAAGTCAATCTGTGAGAAAGTGTGGAGAAGTGAACTACCAACAGAACCTATACAGCTTGAACCGCCCATGACAATAGGAATATCGGGATAGCGCTTTTTTAAATGT
>JAOZTO010000400.1 GCA_029942265.1 Desulfocapsa sp. | reverse complement strand
GGTTTTCGTTTGGCTTACGGTGGCGCACAGGAACATTTTAACATTACACCTGATCTCACCTGTCTTGGAAAAATAATCGGCGGTGGACTGCCAGTTGGCGCCTATGGCGGTAAAGCTGAAATTATGAATCATATAGCTCCGGATGGGCCTGTGTATCAGGCGGGTACGTTATCTGGTAATCCTTTAGCTATGGCTGCAGGAATCGCAAATTTAAAACTGTTACAGCGACAGGACTTTTACAAAGAATTAAACGAGAAAGCAGAGTTTCTTGCAGCAGGTCTTAGCAAGGCAGCGGAGGTAGCTGGTATCCCTGTTACATTGAATAGGGTGGGCTCTCTTATGACAGGATTCTTCACAGACAGTCCGGTGACAGATTTTGATTCTGCAATGAAAGCAGATGTTGATCGCTTTGGAATTCATTATCGACAAATGTTGGATCAGGGAATTTATCTTGCACCATCGCAGTTTGAAGTTGCTTTTGTTTCAGCGGCTCATACCTATGAAGAGCTTGAAAAAAGTATAAAAATGACTGAATGGTCATTCAAAAAAATAGCAGAAAAGTAAAAAAAAAATTGACTTTGATGGATGGTCATGCTAACAAAAACGAGTGTTTTCTACAAAATTTTTAAAGGTTCTTTTCGGAGATACCAAAAATGGCAAAGCTGAGTACCGAGATGGTTCATCTGCTCGGGAATTACGGGCATATTGGTTTTACTTTTGTGGCTGCTATTTTTATAGGTCTGGGTGGGGGCAGTTATTTGGATGAGCATTTTTTTGATGGACGGACTTCACCGTGGTTTACGTTTATCGGTTTGGCGTTTGGAATAGGAGCTGGATTCAAAAGTCTTTTTGATATTTTGAAAACTCCGGCGGCTAAATCAGAAGATGAGGGAGGGAAAAGTAACTGACTGTGCTTGATATTTCCTTAAAACAGGTACAGGTTATTAGTGTTGTTTTTCTTGTGGTACTGGCAGGTGGCTCATGGTTTGTCATGCCTTGGCCGTTTACTCAGTCAGTACTTGTGGGTGGCGTGATTGCTATCTTAAGTTTTTTTTCAGGGCATAGAGATATTGCTGCTTTTATAAAAACTTTTGAAACGCCTGAAGAAGGGAAAGAAAAGAAGAGAAGCAGTAAATCCATTTATATTATTAAATTTTGGCTCCGCCTGGCATTAATTGCTGTTCTGTTACTGTTCTTTATCAGGAGCGGTAAAGCTGAAGTGATTGGGTTGCTTTTGGGGTTATCAACTGTAGTTTTCGCCATTATATTGACAACGCTCAGTGTGGCGGGGCACTACTTTTTTAGCAGGAAAGGGTAATAGGGAGAGTTATGGAACATCCGATACTATTTATTTCACTCATTTTAGAAAAACTGGGTTTGCCGATTCCACATGGTCCCATTGGGAATACATTTCTGGAAAAGCTCTGTGAACCATACATGACGTATACATGGTTTGTTATGATCTTTCTGGTTGTGGTTGGTAAGCTTACCCTCAGTAATATTGAAATGATTCCTGGCAAGGGACAAAATTTCTGGGAAATGATTATTGGCGGCATGTATGACTTCTTTAATGATAATATGGGAACAGAACTTACTGAAAAACTGTTTCCGATGATTTCGACATTTGCACTCTACATAGCAGTGGCAAATCTTATCGGTCTGATTCCAGGATTTATGTCTCCCACCTCTTCTATTAACACGACATTGGCATTGACTCTGATTGTCTGGATAACCCATCATGCCATCGGATTTCGTGCCCATGGTATGGGGTATATTAAACATTTCCTTGGGCCGATTCCGATATTGATTCCGTTAATGCTTCCAATTGAACTTATCAGTAATATCGCTCGTTTGCTTTCACTATCCATTCGTCTCTTTGGTAATATTATGGCTAAAGAAACTCTGCTGGGAATTCTCTTTATGCTGGCTGGTGCCTATTTTGCGCCACTGCCGATAATGCTACTCGGTGTTCTTGTGTCTCTGGTTCAGGCTATGGTTTTTGTTTTGCTTACCGTAGTATATTTCGGCCAGTCCAATGAGCATGCCCACTGATCTAAGAATAAGGTAACTTGTTACAGTTTAGTGTTATGTCAGTTATCAGGTACTTGCTGAATAGTTACAGAATTAGAAATAACGAATTTAACAAATAGTAAGAATTAAAAATAGAAGAAGAAGGCCAAAACAAAAAAACTTTTTAGGAGAATTACAATGGAATCAAATGCTTTGATGATCGGACTCGTATGTATTGGTGCAGGACTTTCAATCGGACTTGCAGGACTTGGTGCCGGTATTGGTATTGGTAATGTTGGACAGGGCGCTACCATGGGTCTTGCACGTAACCCTGAAGTACAACCTAAGCTGATGGTTTTTATGATCCTCGGTATGGCTCTTGCTGAGTCTTGTGCTATTTATGGACTGGTTGTTTCCCTGATCCTGCTTTATGCTAATCCTTTGATTGGTTGATCTAGTTTTAGATCGATTTGTTTGTTGCATGATGCAATAAACGAATTAATGAATGTTTATAAGGCTACAGAGTGATCTGTGGCCTTTTGTGCGTTTATGGGTATACCTTACTTCTGGAATTCCTGTCATAAAAAATCTGTGGGGTCATTATGTAACGAGTTTTTAGCAGAATTATGAGATCACGTTCGTTGATTTCATTCTTTTCAAAAGTTTTTTAAATCCATTTTCTTTTGTGTTTTCACGAGACGTTGTTGATATGCAATGCGTGGATGCATTGCCTTCCTGTTTTATCCCACCGAGCCAGTATATTTTTCTTTCAGATTACGATATCATTTTTTTATTCCGTCAGCTACTGAAGTTTCCTGAAAATTAAAACAGTAAATAGTAGTAACGAGTATCACTT
>JAOZTO010000399.1 GCA_029942265.1 Desulfocapsa sp. | reverse complement strand
CCTTATCTTTATTAATTGCGCCACAATGAGAGAATTCTTTCCATAACTTTGCCGGTGATATCTGCTTCACCTCTTTCACCTTGAAATAGCCAACAACTTTTTTTTCTGGAACGGTTGAATATATAACAACGTATTCTATTGTATCAGGAATGTTATTCTTCCTGAATTCAATTTTCTTTTTCCCCTCCAGTATGGCATGTGCATATTCAGGGTAAATAGGTAATAAGATTACATTTTTATCATTTTTTGCAGGCATTGAATATTTTCTTTCTGAATTTTTGTTATAGATTGTGGGGAGCCATTTATGATGTTGTTATCAGCCATTTACCTGGTATGCTTTTTTGCTAGTGGATAGTAGTTGTACATTATGGATTATTTTATTTCTACATTGAGGCCAAGTTGTTTGGCGGATTCTTTTATTATCTTATACTCCTGGCTGTTTTCAGTTAAAGGGTTTAAAAGTGTTGACTGTCCTTTAATTTTAAATTCAATCTCAATGTTGTTTTTTGACAATGGCATAATAAAGCTTGTGAAAATTTGATTGTAATTATCTAAACCGATTTCCCCAGATACGGTAATTGATTTAAACGATATTACATCTTCAGGAGTATCTTTTTTAGATGAATCTGTTTCTGGTGTATCATAAGTATTATCGCTGGATGTAGTTGGTGGGGCATCTGGAGTAAAGGGATCGATCGATGTATTATGCATGGACTTATCAACTGCCCAGAAAGTAGTATCTGTTACATCAAAAAGAGGAACCGATTCCTTGTAATAAGTCTTTGTGTCCTTGCCGATAGTTTCTCCTGCAGCAATAGCAAATTCCCCATTTTGGCAATAGCGTAGAATGCTGTTTTGTACAGCATCAGTTCCTGTTATCATTGGTTTATCATCAAAACGTAGAAATGCTTCATAAATATCTTTTACTTTTATTGGCGCATCGATTGTGGGCAATAGATTATTATTTCTAAGTAGTCCCAACCCAACTGATTCAAGTAGCCATTCTTCTTTTTTCAACTCATCAATTATAGTAGAGTTGATATGTGCATCAAAACTATTTTTAAATTGCTTTATATTTATGCGTTCTAGCCCATTTGCCGATGAATGCTTAATGATTACACTATAAGCCGTGCAGATACTTTCGTTAATTTGGCTATTAAACGTTTCTATTTTTTGTTTGATATCATCTATTTGATCTTGTTCAAGTTGGCTTATATACTCATCACGAACTTTCATACAGGCGATATAATCTCTTATGTCAGATTCACTTGCTGTAATTCCGTTTTCAGTGGCGGCAAGAAAAAGAATTGTATTTCTATAAATTCGGTCACCGCTCCCTTTTTTGGTGGCAATCTTTTCAATAATTTTCTTTGTTGCATTATTGATGTTATCAAAAGTAACGCTATTTTCTGGTGAAAGTATTATAAGTGTAGGTTTCTTCTGTTCAGGAATGTCATTAGATGGGGTAACAAGAATATTCAAAGAACTGATATTCATTATTTTATTTGTTATCCGTTTAATTATTTCTGATTTAATCTCTTTCTTTTTAACATCATTCTTAAGTTGATTTATTAAAATATTTATATTTGGTTTTGTATGAAACCAATAATGTCGTTTAGATGAGCCGCTTGAACTGTAATATAAATAATGAGCCGCACTTTCAAGTTCATCAATCACACTATTAACATTGTTGTGGTTATAACCATGAGGCTTAAGAACACATAGTTTTACTTCACTTATATCCATCCCCTGATTCCCTGTATTTCCTCCAAATGTGCCAAGTAGAATTGTGGATGCAACGCCCTGTGCAATAGAATAGGTATTGAATTCAGTTTTTTCTTTATCAATACGAAAAGCATTTGATGAGCTTCCTGAAACATCAGCGGTAATTACCGCATCGTAGCCATTGCCCCAAAGTTTTTTAAGTTGACCTGTTAGGGCATCGAGGTTTCCGAAGTTAATATCAGAGGTATGAATCATTGCATGCACACCGCCTAATGAATTTTGACGATTCCAAAGATCAGCTACAATAGATGCTAATAGGCGCAGAACACCTCTTGTGCGCTGAAAATCATGGTGACTGGCCCACTTGGTTCTGAAAATATTTATCAGTTCAGGATGGAACGGGTATGCTTTTCTGATAGAGTCTCTATATTCTGGACGGGAAATGTTTTTGGGTAACTCATGACTTAGAGTTAGTTCGGCATACATACTTGAATATGCACTTATCACTTGGTCAATGGCTTTTTCATCACCGAGATCTTCAAATAAACGTCTTCTTACAACCTCGAATATTTCCTCATCGGCGACAGGTTTAGTATCAGCACCCACACGAGACATGCGATTACTCAGAGTGGTTAATATTGCTTGTGATTCTGGTGAAGCCGCGACTTCCATAACGCTGGCAGGGAGCGTTGCCACTAACACGCATTGATCGGTATCTGCTACCGCTTCAGAGAGTTCTTGTATGAAACTAATCGTTTGATCAGAAAGAGACGAGGCTCCGACTGTAACGCCGGATGCAGCCACGCAATAGTCCGCTAATTCATCAATAAGAATAAGAGCTGGTTTAGTTTTTTCTAATACTTTTTTCAGAAGGCCTTTTGGTGATACTTTTTGTTCATCATTGGCTTTGATAATTTCATAAGCATCTTTACCACCTAATTGATAGGCTATCTCACCCCACAGTGTATGAATGTGCAGACCATTGATTTCTCGTCCTTGTACAGGATCGTTAGTTGTATTTGTAAAAACTGCGATATTTGCAGAATTGAATTTAGGTTTCCCTGTTGATTCCAGTAATTCATCCACAAAAACATTGTCAGCTATAGTTTTTCCTGCTTTTGCAATGTGGTACAATGAGATAAGTGAATG
>JAOZTO010000398.1 GCA_029942265.1 Desulfocapsa sp. | reverse complement strand
GGATTGTGAGATATGATCCAAGACATCAAGGTAACTGATCTCATTCCTCATCGCCCGCCATTTCTCTGGGTTGACACAATGCTTGAATACGACAAAACATCCCTAACTACTGAAAAATTTATCCCTGAGGATTTAGATGTTTTCCAGGGACATTACCCTGAGCACCCTATACTACCAGGCGTTTTATTATGCGAGGCTCTGTTTCAAACAGGTGCTTTATTAATAGCACTACTTCTTAAAGATAGTAACAAGCCACATACCCCCGGTGTTCCTGTTATTACGCGTGTTGAAGGAATTAAATTTAAACGACCTGTTGGTCCTGGTGACACCATTCAAATGAAAGTATCCCTAAAAGAAATACTTGCTGGTGTGTGGTTTATGAAAGGATCACTTCGAGTGAAAGGGAAAGTTGCAGTACAAGCTGGATTTGCCTGCACTATGGCTACTATTTAGGGGCGTATTGTAGCATATTTCATACAAATATCATAACCATTCTGTTTTGGTTCAAAATACGTCAAATAACTGAATTGTAAATGTTTCTTGTTTATAAGCCCCTAACTACTGATTGACCTTTTTACTAAATCATTATATGATGATTTTTATCGTAAAACCCCTTCATCTTCTCATTTTTCTTACCCTTCAAAGGCAATAACGTGCAACTATCAATATCTGACATGATCATGCATGCCGGCCCTATGGGGCAAATGGTCATGCTTACTCTTCTGATTTTTTCACTTGGTTCATGGTCTATCATTTTTATGAAGATCAGAATGTTTAAAAAGGCAACAAATGCGACAGATAATTTCCTTGAATCATTTTGGTCATCAAAAACCTTAAATGACGCTGAAATCACCGCTAAAGACCACCCATTAAGTCCAGAAGCCAATGTTTTTTCTACTGGTTTTGCTGAACTACAAAAGATCAACAAAATCAGAAATCATGGAAATGAGGGCCCCCCTAGCGAGCCACTTGAAATGCAACTTGCTACCATGGATAACCTGAAGCGCGCCATACGAAAAGCAGAATCTCAGGAAATAGCGAATCTCGGTAAATCATTATCCTTTCTTGCTACAACTGGTTCCGCCGCTCCATTTATCGGACTTTTCGGTACAGTATGGGGTATTATGGCCTCTTTTCATGATATTGGAATGCGTGGTTCTGCTTCTCTTGCAGTTGTGGCACCTGGCATTTCCGAAGCACTTGTGGCGACTGCTGCAGGACTTGCCGTGGCAATACCAGCAGTTATCGCCTATAACTATTTTGCAAACCAGTTAAACGGGATTGAAAATGAAATGCAGAATTTTTCTACTGATTTTCTTAATCTTGTCGAACGTGATCTTTTAAGTCGGGTTTAAAAAATTATGGGACTCAATGCTTCAAAATCCAGGGGAGGACTTGTATCAGAGATTAATGTAACTCCACTGGTTGACGTTATGCTTGTTCTTCTAATTATTTTTATGGTTACCGCCCCCATGATGACCCAAGGGTTAGAGGTAGATCTCCCTGAAACTACAGCTAGATCTCTTAACCAAAATGAAGAACCCATCATTGTTACGCTCGATAAAGACGGAAAAATCATGCTTGGGAAGATAGAAGTAAATCAAGCTATGTTTCGTCAGCAACTCGAAACACAACATGGAAAAGACACCAAGCAACCTATCTTTTTAAAGGCTGACAAAGCAGTTACTTACGGTATGGTTGTCACTATTATGGCAGACATAAAAGCTGCTGGGTTTGATAAATTAGGTATGATTACTCAACCAGAAGATGAGACAAAGTAACTGTGCTTGCTCTCCCTCGGAAATCTGCAGTAGCTACAGGATGGAAACTCCCCTTTAATCTCGCCATTCTTTTCCACGTTCTTATTGTCGTTATAGCAATTGTATCGCCTCGATATTTTCATAAAAAACCCATTGTTCCAGAATTTCTCACTGTTGATTTGATCAATATTGCGGCACCAATCCCTGCAGCAGCTGCCAAACAGTCCTCGCCTCAGCTTAAAAGCTCGCCCCCCCCTGTCGCCGCTCAAAAACCAAAGGTTGTTAAACCTCAAAAAACAGCTCCTATTGCTCCAATAGTTGAGCAAGAAATGGTTCCACAATTGGCACCCCCTAAAGCTATTTCGATCAAACCTATAAAACGCAAAATAAAGAAGAAAATTGTTCCTGACACCTCCATTGCAGATGCCCAAAAAGCGAAAGAAAAAAAGCGAAAACAGAAGGAAATAGCAAGACAAAAACAACAACAATTACTACAGGAAGCACGGCGCAAAAAATCACTTGCTGATGCTGAAGAGGCTGCGGCAAATGATGCCGTCAAAGCTCTTAAAAATTTATTACGCTCCGATGCAGCAGTGACAGCTGCGACTCAAGAAAGAACACAATCTGGATCGGGACAAAATGCACGATCAGGCGGAGGATCAAGCAATATCATAGAGAGCCAATACCAATCCTCCATTTTCAGTAGTCTTCAAGAGCATTGGGCATTACCCGATATTAAAACATGGGATTCATCTTTGACAGCTGTTGTTATTATTGATATTGCTAAAAGCGGAAAAATTATCAGGCATAGTTTTGAGAAACGTTCTGGAGATCGTGTATTCGATCAGTTTGTAAGTCGAACCATTCAAGAATCAAACCCTTTGCCACCAATTCCTGCTGCCATGCGAGTACAACAGTACAGGATTGGTCTTCGGTTTAAGCCTGGGAAAATTCAATAGTTGACCCCCTAAGGATTGCTTATTAATTTTTCATCTTTTTAAAAAAGGTTGACTGGCTCAACTAACCATTTATAATTAAATAAATATAACTATTCAGTAAATGTTCGGCTAGCACCCCAAGTTCGTTTGATCCGGCTTGTTCACATATGAACAAATA
>JAOZTO010000397.1 GCA_029942265.1 Desulfocapsa sp. | reverse complement strand
CCAGATAGCGAGGTACGAGACTTCGAAATGCTATTAAATCAACGGACTCATAAATACTCACACAGGTGGAAAAAATCGATAAAGTATGAGCTTTGACTGCCAAGTTCTCGATCAGAGGATGTTTATGTGTCCAGGTAGCGAAAAACCACCAGTATTGGTTGGTCAATCGTCTCTGGAATGGATCAGGGTGTTGTTGGTTTGGGATATTTCTGAGCATTTAAAGCCATCTTCTTTTTAGCACATTGCAGTGGATCAAGATCAAATTTATCTGCAAGCATGGTGAGATAAATCATGACATCGCCGATCTCTTCAGCGACATGTTTTTTTGTACTTGCGTCTAAATCGTAGCTCTGTTCACCTTCTATCCATTGAAAAATTTCGGTCAACTCTGCAGTTTCCACGCTAAGAGCCATTGCCAAGTTTTTTGGTGTGTGAAAAGGCTGCCAGCTTCTCTCTGCAGCAAATATATGAAGTTCTGTTCTTAAATTTTCCATTGAGTAGAGTATTTCTATTGGTATTTATTGTCAGATTCTGGTATTTTCTCTAGGAAGCTGTCCGAGAATGCCCTTTCGCTCAAACTCTTCAGAATTGTCAAAAAATAATGCTCGGAATATCACACATATGCCTGCGCTTATTTTTAGAAAATTCTTCGATTTTGAACAAAATGCCTATTCCAAGACAAGCTCCTAGGTTCCCCTAACCAACATAAACCATAAATACAATTGCAGTAAATCGCAATGGACTTTTCCTCTCAGCCAATAGAGATACAGATGAAAAATGACTTTCGTTCAAAATTGATTACTATTCTAGCCTGCGTTTTGCTAGTGCCAACTATCTCCGTTGCAAAATCTAACACGTCCACACAGGTGGATTCTTCTCGTAACAACTTGATAGGTTATATGCTTAGTAAACAGCTCCCTGTCTTGCATTTTAGTGATAAAGTGATGAATGATGATTTTTCATTTTCGGCATTTGATCTGTATCTTAAACAGCTTGATTATCAAAAACGTTTTTTGCTGCAAGCGGATGTAGATGCACTTTCGGTACTTGCACCGGCCATCGATACGAATATTATGAACGGTACAATTGTTTTGCCTGAGACTGGATACGATACGCTCAACACTCGTATCGCTGAAGTGGAAACAATGACCCGAAAACTTCTCGCTGCCGGTTTTGACTACAATCGGGATGAAAGCTATGAAACTGATCCTGATAAATTGCAATATGCGGTCAACCTTGCTGATCTCCGTGAACGGTGGCGAAGAATTCTCAAAGGACAGATTATTTCCCGATATCTTGATCTTGTAGACGAACAAGAGAAGGGGGAGGACGCAACCGAAAAAGTGCAAAAAAAGACAGACCAGGAACTCTGGAAAGAAGCTGAAGAAAAGGTCGGCAAACGCAATAAAAACTTCTTTAATCGCCTACACCAAGAGACTCTGCAAGACCATTACGATCGTTATTTCAACGCAATAACAAGAGCTTTTGATCCACACACAAACTATATGCCGCCTGCCAACAAGGAAGATTTTGATATTCATATGCGTGGTAGTCTGGAAGGAATTGGTGCCTTGCTCCGAGAAGAAGACGGTTTTATTAAAGTGGTTAATATTATTCCAGGTTCAGCGTCTGCCCGTCAGGGACGTCTTCATGCTGAGGATATTATTTTGGAAGTTGGCCAGGGAGAAGAGGAAGCTGTTGAAATCACAGATATGCGCCTCCGTGATGCTGTACGTCTTATACGGGGGCCAAAGGGGTCAGAGGTTCGTTTAACTATTAAAAGACCTGATGGAGCGAAAGAGATCATCCCCATTCAACGTGATGTTGTACAGATTGAAGAAACATTTGTAAAAGCAACCATTATTGAAGGATCAGACGGTGAAAAAATAGGGTATGTTTCAATACCAAGTTTTTATCGAGACTTTGAAAAAACTCGGATTGGATCAAATGCCAGGAATTCCACAGACGATACCAGAATTGCCATTGAAGAACTAAAGAAAGAAGGAATTAGCGGAATTATTCTCGATCTTCGCAATAATGGCGGAGGATCACTTGTTGATGCTGTTGATACCACAGGATTATTTATCCAACATGGGCCTGTAGTTTTGGTGAAAAACAGTTATGGTGATAAGCGAGTTCTTAGTGATTCCGATTCTTCGATTACTTGGGACGGCCCGTTACTTGTTCTGGTAAATCAGTTTTCAGCGTCCGCATCTGAAATTCTAGCTGCGGCACTGCAGGATTATGGCCGAGCTGTAATAGTAGGTGGTGCTCATACCCATGGAAAAGGAACTGTTCAAACACTTATTAATATGAACGATAACATCCCCCTGTTACATCTGAAAAAATATGAAGATCTTGGCGCACTAAAGGTCACAATACAGAAGTTTTATCGTGTGAATGGTGGCTCTACTCAATACAAAGGGGTGGAACCAGATATCGTTCTTCCAAGTCTTTTTCAGCATCTGGAATCGGGTGAACAGTATCTGGATAACTCCCTTCCCTGGGATCAAGTGAGTCCTGTTGCCTATGGATCATATGGTATCAGCCCTCGTTATTTAAACAACCTACTTGGAAAATCCCAAAAAAGAGTTGCACAGGATGAAGGTCTACAAGTCATTGCGGAGGAGGCAGTAAAGGCTTCAGCCCGTGCTGAAAAGAGCACTGTGTCATTGAAACTTTCTGACATGAAAGAAAAGAGAGCGGAGGCGAAACTTGTCCGTGATAAAATTGGTGTGCATTATCTCAAATATCGTGAAGAACTGAAGGCAGATCAAGGGGATGAACCTGTTTCTGATAAGGAAAAAGATAGTGATAAATGGAAAGAAGAGATTAAAGAAGATCCTTACGTAAACGAGTCTCTGCATATTCTTGGTGACATGTGAAAGGT
>JAOZTO010000396.1 GCA_029942265.1 Desulfocapsa sp. | reverse complement strand
GGACATTCGAAGCATAGTTTGCTATGTGAGAATATTCAAATGGGCGAAGATGGGGGGTAGCTGAATAGTTACCAAAACTATTCATTAAAGATACACTCAGCAGGACAGGAGGCAATTGCTTCTTCAATGCAATCATCGTCACCACCTTCTTCCTTGATGACATAGGCTTTACTTTCGTCGTCATTAAAAGCAAAAATATCTTTGCAGAGTTCAACACATGTTTCGCAGCCAATACATTCTTCTTCATCAATTCTTACTTGTTTAGCCATTGTGAACCTTCCTTTTTGTGGTAGAGTTGATTGGGCGATGGATGTACGAGACTTCGAAAAGGCATTAAATCAACAGGCTCATGTGTAAATCCATTACGATTGAATTATATATTAAAAACTTGTATCAAATATTGAAATAGATGTAAATGTATTTCGTTCCTAAGTATTTTTACAAACCCATTTTGAATTCAAACTTTTTGCCATAGGATACTGGAAATTGGATACAGTTGCCATAATAGTAACACTGCTTGCATTTACTATGAGTTTTGTTTTTGCACTCGGCGGTATTGGCTCAGCCCTTGCGCTGGTTCCAGTGTTGCATTGGTATGGTCTTCCCCTTGATCTTGCCCGTCCGACCGGGTTGCTGGTGAATACCCTGTCCATGACAGGTGCATCTGTGGACAACATACGGAACAAGCGCCTTGATTTTAAATTGGGAATTCCAATTATTTTGGCATCATCAGTAACTGCACCTCTGGGAGTACTGTTGACTAGAGTTGTCAGCAAGGAACTGGTTGTGTGGGTATTTGTGAGTTTCTTATTGTTTTCCGGGTTGATGATGTTATTTTTCAGAGCTGGAAAAAACAAAGATCAATATAGAACTGACCGTCCGGTGTTACTCCCTGCACTCGTTGGATGCGCAGCTGGATTGATCGCAGGTCTTCTTGGAGTTGGTGGTGGAGGACTAATTTCCCCATTGATGATAATGCTTGGCTTTAATCCCAAGAAAGTCGCCGCTATAACAGCCTTTGTGGTGCCATTTTCTTCAAGCATTGCATTTGTCGCTTATGCTATGATGGGAACGATTGCGTGGCATATTCTGATTCCTGCAGCGTTGGCTGCCTATGTTGGTGGCGCACTTGGAACAAAACTAATGCACGCCAAAATGAACCCGGAAATGGTGAAGAAATTTCTTGGAGTTGTGTTGCTTGGTTTGGCTTTAAAGATGATTAGCATAACGATGTAGGAGTGTTGCCATGTCTATCGCATTAATAGTTTTTCTTGTGGTTTATCTCGGTATGATTCTCGGATCTTTACCGGGATTGAAGGTTGATCGTGCAACCGTTGCTCTGGGGGGAGCAATTGCATTATTAGCTTTTGGGAATATGGATCAATCCCAGGCTTTGGCCACCATCGATTTTGGAACCATTGGCATGTTGTTTGGTCTGATGCTGATTTCAGTTCAGTTTGAAATGTCCGGACTTTATGGGGTGGTTTCATCAACCATCGCAAGATACCAGTTTTCACCTCCTCTTTTGTTGGCCCTGCTTATTGCTCTGGTTGGTGTGATGTCTGCCTTTTTGACTAACGATGTGGTAGCTGTGGCTATGACGCCCGTCGTATTGACTATTGTCCTGCAACGTGGCTTGAACCCGCTTCCTTTTCTGTTGTCCATTGCAATGGCGGCTAATGCCGGTTCTGTTGCGACTATTATCGGCAGTCCTCAGAATATGCTGATAGCACAACGACTGCATATGACTTTTATGGATTATCTTGTCTATGCGGCGGTTCCTGCACTGTTGTCGCTGGTTGTGGTCTGGGGAGTTCTTGTGTTCTTTTACAAAGGACGCTGGCTGTGTAGTTCTCGGGATACTGCACAATCGCCTCCAAATGAAGAAATAACAATTGATCGTTGGGAAAGTGTGAAAGGGTTGTTGGTACTGGGATTCGTTCTTTACGCATTTGTTTTTACCCATTGGGATCGTGGGCTTGTTGCCGCAACGGCTGGGGTGTTACTGTTGTTCAATGGGCATTTTATGTCACGAAGTATGCTTCAACGAGTAGACTGGAATCTGTTGATTCTATTTGCCGGATTATTTGTTGTCAACGGAGCTTTTGAATTAACGGGGCTGCCCACACGTATTGTAGCAATTTTGGGACAGTGGGGAATAAATTTACACGATGTTGATATGCTATTCGTACTGACGGCTATATTGAGTGATTTGGTGTCCAATGTTCCAACGGTAATGGTACTACTTCCTTATACGGGGCATGATGCTTTGGCAGGGCCGATGCTGGCATTATCCAGTGGACTTGCCAGCAATCTTGTCATTGTTGGTAGCCTAGCAAATATTATCGTTGTTGATGCAGCAGGTGCCAAAGGAACCCCTATTTCCTTTGGGGCATTTGCCAAAGTGGGGATACCAGTAACTTTGACAACACTTGCCATCGCATTTTGTTGGATACGATTGGTTGTGGCTGGCTGAATTTGGATGATTGTGGTTTTTCGCTCGGCAATTGCATATACTTAAGATTTTTCCCTAAGAAAAGGGGGGTCAAGTCTTTCGTTGTTTCATGTTCGTTAGTATGATATGTAGGATTGTATGATAAGACCTCGATCTCGCTTTGTAGACCAGCAGAAGAAACTGCGCCACTTGTTCAAGAAACTGATAAAGAGAGGCGTGTCCTATGGTTCTGCCTGTACGGTGTTTTCGAATAACGGTCGATGGGTGACGTCTAACACATTTGCCCTTACCAAAGCCTATCCCGTCAAGTGGTTTATTGATCAGAGAGGTCAATGGATAATACAGGAAAAGGGGTCAAGTCTTTTGTTGTTTCATGTTCGTTAGTATGATATGTAGGATTGTATGATAAGACCTCGGTCTCGCTTTGTAGACCAGCAGAAGAAAC
>JAOZTO010000395.1 GCA_029942265.1 Desulfocapsa sp. | reverse complement strand
TATAAGGAACTGCCCGTTAATAGCGCTGGTACGCTATTGGGAATCGCCCAAGGGACTGGGCTCCTACGTTCCTACGCTTTTATCTCTTTTGGCCTTCAAGGATATGTGTAGGAGCCCTGTCCTCAGGGCGATTTCAGGTGGCGATACCAATTATGATTTATCGCTCCAGCGAATCTAGCCAAACATTTACAACTTACAAGTTTGGTACAATCAATACAGGAACACGAGACATTCGACTAACCCTTCGAGCCGTTGATCCCATTACACGAATTCCACGAACTTTTCTGGTAGATTTTCCCATCACAACCATATCCGCTTTTTCTTCTTCTGCTATACGAAGAATTTCCTCACTGGGCTTTCCAGAAACAACAATTACTTCTTTGACAAGCGTTTCATCACTGGCCTCAGCACACTCATCGGCATAAAACTTTTTCAATCGTTCTTTCATTGTCGTAAGGACTTCTTTCATCGTATCTTTCTGTAGATCTTCCGTTATGTTTTGGGGTAAATAGGTACTAATTATTGATGCTGCCATACTGCTAATGGGCTCAACCACATGTGCCATGACAATTTTTGCATCATACTGTTTAGCCATTGCCAATGCGTGTCTGAAAACAGGTCGTGTTTGGCCACCAAGATCAGTTGCATATACTATTGTTGATACTTCGGGACGATTCTTCATCTTTAATGCTCCATCAGAATATTATTTATAAAAAATGGGTTTTATTCATACAACGAACAAATATGAACATAATCATTTCCATCAAAAATCAAACAAAAAAAGGCTGTCTGGAAAAAATTTCCAGACAGCCCCATGTCCAATGAATTGTTTTAAAATCAATTCATTAAAATCCCTGCATTTTATCAATCAGTTCTGGAAGGAAAAGAGATACCTGAGGGATATAGGTGATAATACCAAGGAATGTTAGCAAGACAAGCAACCAGGGAGCACAAGCCTTTATAGCCCACCCTATACTATGCCCCGTCACACCAGATATCACGAATAAATTCAGCCCCACAGGTGGCGTCAACATTCCAATTTCCATATTCACGACCATAATAATTCCCAGATGAATAGGATCAATTCCAAGTTGAACTGCAATTGGAAACAAAATAGGTGCCATAATAAGAAGAATTGCAGACGGCTCCATAAAGTTACCAGCCATAAGCAGTAAAACATTCACAACGAGCAGAAACATCCAAGGAGACAATCCCCAGCCAACAATTAATTCTGCAATATGATGAGGAATGCGCTCCGTTGTCAAAACGTGTGCAAAAAGCATTGCATTTGCAATAATAAACAAAAGCATAATTGTTACTTTGGATGCATCAAGAACTGCTTTGTTGATCTCTTTATCTGTAATCAGTCTCGGCAAGGTGCAGACAATTGCTTTAAAATTACGACCAAGCATAGATCCGGTTGACTCACCCTGTACTGTCCACGGAACATTTTTCAATGGTCCCATGTCTCTGTAACCCCAAATAGCAACGCCAAAAGCATACACAGCAGATACAGCAGCTGCCTCAGTAGGACTTGCCACTCCACCATAAATCGAGCCCAGTACAATAACGATCAGCATCAAACCGCCAGTGGCACTAAAGCCAGCAGAAAGTATTTCACCAAACCCTGCCCAGGGTTGACTGGGTATGTTTTTTATGCGAGCGACAATATAGATAACAATCATCAACATGAGCCCCATCATAATTCCAGGGACAAACCCTGCCATAAACATGCGTGCCGCAGATACTTCAGTAGCAGCAGCGTACACCAGCATTACAATTGAAGGTGGAATCAAGATACCAAGTGTTCCAGCATTACCAATAATTCCTGCAGCAAAACTTTCAGGATAACCGGCACGAACCATACCAACAATGACGATGCTTCCGATGGCTGCAACCGTTGCAGGTGATGATCCAGAAACAGCCGCAAAGATCATACAGGCTATAACGGACGCCATACCAATACCACCACGAATATGCCCAACAAGACTAAGGGCAAACCTGATAATACGTTTAGCGACTCCACCAGTTGATAAGAAGGTGGACGAAAGAATAAAGAACGGGATTGCAAGTAATGTGTAATGTTCTGATAATGCTTCAAACAACTTCAATGCAATGGATGCAATGGAATCATTTGAAAACATAAGGATGGTGCCGATGCTTGAAAGACCAAGGGCAAGCGCAATTGGCATCCCAATTATCATACAGCCAAAGAGTAATAGAAATAAAACAGCAGTGGTCATGATTTCCCCCCCTCTTGAAGGATTTCTTCGGCTAATTCCAGGCTTTCTTTTGCTTCGTCTGCGTGTTTAAAACTATCGCTCTTTCCGGTAATAACCGCCCAAAGAATAATAAGCAGCCTAACAATCAACATCATAAACCCTATGAGGAGAACGCTATGTGCCAACCAGGCAGGTATGGGCATATCCTCAAGCTCAATATCAATAAGATGCATTTTTGCGAGGTATACCCAGCTTCCGTAGAAAATCAAACTGCAATATACAATTGCTAGTATAGCTGCAATGCTAGTAAGTATCCTACGACCAGTTGATGGAAACAATTTAACAAATGCATCCATTCCAATATGTGACCCAACTTTAAGTCCGTATGAGGCACCAAAAAGTACCATCCAGGCAGACATATGCAAGGTTAGTTCCTGTGACCACATAAATCCGGTGTTAAAGCCAAAACGCATAACCACGTCGACAAACACTAGAAGGGTTGTAATTACCAGCAAACTGCAGATAATAGCTTCTTCGGCACGATTTATAATCCGTAAAAACATAATTTCCTTCTTCCTGGTAACTATTCAGCTAGTACCCAATATTTGCATAACACTGAACTGTAACTGTTTAGATGTGCCTCATATTCGTTCATTTAGACATTCGAAGCATAGTTTGCTATGTGAG
>JAOZTO010000394.1 GCA_029942265.1 Desulfocapsa sp. | reverse complement strand
CGAATAGAAACAGACGTTTTCCCCTGTTTTCCATTTGTAGTAACCCAACTGATCTCATAACGATTAAACTTTTCATTAAGACGCACGCCAACTACCCCAGTGCCTGAATTGCTTACAGTAACCAGATGTTTATTAGTACGAATCTTTCCAAGTTTTTTCTCGGTTGTATCACGCCATGCGATTGCGGAGTGTAAACTTAAATACTGCCCCCCACATTTTTTATCAGAAAAAAACTTGGAATAGGTTTTTCCCTGGAATCGCACTCTAACATACCAGCCATGGGTTCGTTTGGTTTCCTGGTCTATCCTCGCAACATCCTTTTGTTTTCCCTGTATAAATTCTTCTTGCTTAACTTTATTCATTACTCATTTCCTTAGGTCATTCTGATTGCAGATACCTTTGAGGCCACCTTAATAATATAACCAATTTAATATAACCAATTTTTTTCGTATTTAGTAAACCCTACCAAATTAATGACTTTGAAGCACCTTAAAATTACGCTATTGTAAAAAAAATCAGGCCATACAGGCAAAAATGCTTTAATAATTTCAAAATCCTTACCGAACAATTAATATGAAATCTAAAAACAACAATTTTGTAAATTTGTGTCATACAATCAAAACTTTACGATCAAACAATGGATGTGATTGGGATAAAAACCAAGACACACAGACCCTAAAAAAATACATCAAAGAAGAAATAGAAGAATTATTTGATGCAATCGACAACAACGACCCGTCACATCTCTGTGAAGAAATAGGAGATGTGATGTTTTTACTGGTACTACTATCACAAATAAACAGTGAAGCTGCATCTTTCACTATTGATGATGTAATTAAAAATGCTAACGATAAAATGATCAGAAGACATCCCCACGTCTTTTCTAATGGCCCTCGTGGTGATGCCGATTTTCATAAAGAGCAATGGGAAAAAATTAAAATTCAGGAACAGTTAAAGAAATAAATTGACACAACATGCCACTCAAGGTATTTTTCAATATTTTTTATTAGAGATACGTCTGGGACGTATTACTGTTTCACTCGTGTGGAACAGAACCTCTTCGCTCTTAATATATTTTAAGAGCCAAACACAGGGATTTTTTCCCACATCATGAGTCCACGAGGAGGAACTTATGCGCAGGTACGAAACGACCTACATTCTTCGCCCCACATTAAGTGAAGATGAGGTTACCGCAGTAATAGAAGCTACGAATTCTATTTTAAGTGGTGATAACGGACAAATAATCGCACTTGATAAATGGGGAGTACGCACACTCGCCTATCTAATTCAAAAAGAGACACAAGGCTACTATGTCTATTGTGACTATGCCACGTCTCCAACAAACGTTGCTGAAATGGAACGTAAATTCAGAATTGATGATTCTGTCATGAAATATATGACCATTAAACTTTCCGACTCTATTGATGCGGAGGGTGTAGAAGCTGCTCGGGGTGAATATGAAGCCGCTGTCATAGCAGCTGCAAAAGCTCAGGAAGAAGCCGAGAAAACTGAAGAAGAAGCGGCTAAACCAAAAGCAGAAGTTGCAGAAGCCTCAGCTGATTCCAAAGAAACAACTGAATCAGCCTAATAAAATTGGCGACAGTTATCACATTTTATCCAGGAGATTAAAATGCCCCCTAAAAAAGTATTTCAAAGAAAAAGAGCTTGTCGCTTTTGTACCGATAAAGAGATGAGTATTGACTATAAAGACCCAAAAACATTACGCAACTTCGTAACCGAACGTGGTAAAATCATTCCTAGGCGAATATACGGAACTTGTGCATCACATCAAAGACAACTTTGTGAAGCTATCAAACGTGCTCGGCAGATCGCCTTGCTTCCTTACTCAGGAGCAACACAGAGGTAAATTTCTGTAGGATATTATACAAGTGAACCAGGAAGAAGATAAAAAAGGTCGTATAGAATTTATTCAAAGAATTTTACTTGTTTCTGCTGTCATTCTTCTCCCAGGTTTACTTGGAGCCCTTTTCGGATGGGTTCAAGGGCTTCTGCCTCTTCTGGTGTTTTACTATCTGAGACGATACGGATCAAATAGAGGTAGAAAATTTATTCTAGTTGGGTGTGTGCTTGCATGCATCACTGCTCTTGTTTTACAAATGCTTGAGCAGGTAATGTTTTCACTGACCCTACTTCCCATGGGTTTTATCCTGGCGGAATCGGTTAAGAACAATGAATCTATTAGCCTTGCAGGAATAAAGAGCGTTCTCGCTCTAGCCGGATCTTGGTTACTTGTTACTACTGTCCTTAGTTTTGGACTTGATCATCATCCTTATGTTCTTCTGCTTAGTTCTCTTAACCAGGGAATGACAGAGGCTATTGCCTATTATAAGGTAAACAGTTCTATGTCAGCAGATACAATGTATCTACTTGAGCAAAGTTTCAGCCAAATGAAGATATGGATTCCCAAGGTTATGCCTGGAATACTTACTTGCATTACAGTAATTATTACCTGGTTTACCATGGCAGTTGGCAACAGGATGCTTCATAAAAATACCGGCTCTGGACCTTGGCCGGAATATAAACTTTGGACGTTACCGGAAAAACTGGTCTGGATACTTATATTTTCAACAATATTTGTTATCCTGCCCCTTGAACCGGGAAGAACCATTGGAATAAATGTTTTAATGGTGAGTGGTCTTTTGTATTGTTTTCAAGGTATTGCAATTATGCTGTTCTATTTTTCTAAATGGAATGTACCTATATTTTTGCGAACTTTGATTTATGTACTTCTATTTTTCCAGACTTTTGGGGTTATTCTTCTTGGAGTTTTAGGAGTAATAGATGTCTGGACTGATACCAGACGATTACGAAAAACCGAACAAAACACTGACACATAATATATAGATGAGTCCGTTGACTTAATAGCATTTTGGTTCGATGTCGAGATAAATGGGAAATTTTACCGCAGGCATA
>JAOZTO010000393.1 GCA_029942265.1 Desulfocapsa sp. | reverse complement strand
CCGGATCAAACGAACCTGATGCACTATCCCAACATTTACAATTCAGTGGTATGGGCTGCTTTGAAACCAACTCGAATATTTACTGCGAAGCACGTAAATTTTCTATTATTTCGGCGTACTAAAGTACGTCGTAATGATAAAAAAGTTGCAGCAACGAAGCAGATGGAGTTTTTTTGCTACGCCATCAAGTAATGACGCGACCTACAGGGCATGCTCTAAAATTTTGCGACTGATGTCCAGTGTAAGATCACCTGATTCAGAGAGTGCTGTTCGCCCACTTTTTTCAAGAGCAGCAATAATATCATCAATGTTTTCTTCTGTAATCCCACAGGAACTGAGGCTGGTACTTAAACCAAGCTCTTCAAAGAAGGAACGGGTTGTAGCTATTGCCTGATCAATTCGTTCGTCGTCAGTTCCTTCAGTGATTCCCCAGACTCGTTCGGCGTACTGGAGTAGCTTATCATGTTTCTGCTCTTTTCTTATTGTCCAGATTGAGGGTTGGAGAATGGCAAGGGTGTGTCCATGATCAATACCGAACATGGCTGTGAGTTCATGTCCTATCATATGGGTTGTCCAGTCCTGTGGCACACCGGCACCAATAAGACCATTAAGTGCATTTGTGGCGCACCAGACAAGATTTGCCCGAGCGTCATAATCCGTAGGGTTGTCGATTGTCTTCTTGCCGATCTCTATGAGGGTTTGCAAAATACCTTCTGCTGTACGATCCTGAAATCTTCCTTCATCCGGAAAAGTGACATACTGTTCAACTGTGTGAATAAATGTGTCTACAACACCATTAGCTACTTGTTTTGGAGGTAAGCTAAATGTCAGAGTTGGGTCTAAAAATGAAAACAGAGGAAAAACCAGCGAACTGAAAAATGGTGATTTTGTTCCATTGTGAGAAATAACACCGCCACAGTTCATTTCTGAGCCGGTTGCAGGTAAGGTAACAACAGTTCCAAAAGGGACAGCACTTTTTGCAGGAACATGTTCAAAGCCAAACTGTAGTAACTCTTCAGGATTTTTTTCATACCTTGCAGCAAGTGCTATGAATTTTGTGCCATCCATAACCGACCCACCGCCTACTGCCAGAAGAAAATCAATATCCTGTTCTTTAACAATCTGCACCGCCTTCATTAAAGTTGAGTAGTGCGGGTTAGGTTCGATGCCACCAAACTCAAACAGCTTTCGTCCTGATAATGCCTGTGTAACTTTTTCCAAAGTTCCAAATTTTTTGACACTCCCTCCGCCATACAGGATCAGCACTTTAGAGTCTGGGACAATGTGATCAGCGAGTTCTGTCAGGCGATCCTTGCCGAAGAGTATTTTGGTTGGATTGTAGTAATCGAAATTGTTCATTAGTTGTTCTCCGTATGGGTTATGCTCTTAATTTGTCGTAATATTTTTTCAAGTCACCCTCAAGAAAGCGGCGAATCTTGGATAAATTTCCAGAATGTCCAAGCCAGATATCTTTTGGTTTGCTATTGCTGAGTATTGTTTTTGTGGTGTTTTCCATTTTGCGCCAGAGGTTTCTTCTGTATTCGTTGTCTAAACTCACTAGATCCTGGGGAGCAGCCAGTGCTATTTTGAGGAGATTTTTGAGGCCCCAATTGTTAAACAGAAGCACTCCAAGGATAAGGGGAACAAAGAGAAAAATAAAGGGGAGGATAAGGTTTGTAAGGGTAAAGTTGCCTTCACGTAGAGCTGATATAAGTGTCTGCTGCGGTAAAGAAATAAGACTGTTTGTAAAGACATCACCAAAACAGAACAAAAATACAGCAAGAACAATTGATATCTTCCCGATTTTCCAAAAAAGTTTACGGGCTCTTTGGGTATATTCCGCCACAGATTCGCAGACAATTTGTAGCTCATTTACCTGACGATCTACATCTTCAAGAATATGGTTTAGTCTAAGACCTGGGGCGGCATGAATTTTCTCCATAAGTTCCGTTCTCTCCTGAGGCCATAAATCTGCATTTGTAAGGGTATTGGTCAGATTTGGAGAGTATGTGAGGTAAATATGGGGAATATCTTTGCGGCCCGTCATCTGTGACATATTCCAGCATAAAGTACCGTAAGAACGGACAAGATCACTAATGTTGTCGCATTCATCGATACGGCTCATAACAAAAATAATTCTGTCTTCACCGGATTTTTCTGGAAGTGTATTCCGTATTGCTGAGTAGGTTTCTTTGATGGTTCCAGCCTTATGAGGGTCAAACATAAGCACAATCAGGTCCGCCATTTTGGCAAATTCTCCCAGCACCTCCATATAGTCATAGCCACGGTCTTTTTCAGTTGTTGCATCAAGCATTCCTGGGCTGTCAATAATGGCCATGTCGGCAAATGCTGGTACATCAATATTTTTCAGGCAGAGGTGTGATGTCAGTTTTTCGCCATATTTTTTGAATTTCACAAATGGTAATTGATCGTCATTGACAAGTGTTGATCCCGGGACTTCCTTGGGACGTTTAGCACCCTCTGATGTGATTACGGTGAACGCATCGTCTGTGGGCGCCTGGCCGGTACGCTGGATGTCGGTGCCTGTGAGTTCATTTATTAGTGTGGATTTTCCGGATGAGTAATTTCCTATGATGAGAACAATCGGTTTCCACTTCATTCCTGATTCCAAGCTACTGAAATCCAAGTTATATTTTGAAAATAACGGTGCAATTTTTTTATTAACTTTATTTTGAAGTTCGCTTTGTATTTTGGATTCAAGCATATAATGACTCTCTGTATAGGGTATAGGTTATGAACATGTTGCATTGTAGCACACTACCCTTGGAGCTGAAATAAAAATGTTAGCGATTTTCGACAAAATCTTTCCCAAAATGGAACAAATAGGTGTAGAGTTTGATTAAAAATTATGCAAGTGCGATGTAAATATTCGGCTAGGAGCTTGTCCGAGAATAGGCATTTCGTTCAAAATCGAA
>JAOZTO010000392.1 GCA_029942265.1 Desulfocapsa sp. | reverse complement strand
GTTCAAAACAGTTCAGTGTTATGTCAATTATCGGGTATTTGCTGAATAATCACGAAAATTATTTGATTATGAACGAAATACCTATTCTTGGACAGCCTCCTTGGGAATTCTCCACTCTGCTTCAAACAATAGAGTGAAGAGGCATCGAACATAACGAAAACGTTCCATTGGAACTATTCCATTACAATAGCATATTTATTGTTAAATTCCATAAAGATATTCGCTTGTCGTTGGCATTGCGGAACGTTTTCGTTCCGCCGTTGTAGTTTTATTTGGTATCAGCTAGATGGCCTAAAAGAAAAATATTTCTGAGAAGAGCACCCAGCGTGTACCATCTATCAATATGATTTTTTAATCAAAATTGTTTACTTCCCCATCTTTGGATCTGGATATCTTAGTCTTATCTGTATATACTGAAATCTGGCAGGAAGCTTGCTAGCGTTTTAGTATAAAGTACGATATGTTAGTATTTTCACTCTGGTCTGTTACTTGGATATTATCTGAGGTGCAGCCAAAACAATAAAATGAGGAAAAGCAATGACAGCAAAGTTGATAAGCGGAACCGAAGTAGCCAAGGAAATACGTGAAGAGTTAAAGATTGAGGTTGCAGAATTAAAGAACAAACATTCCATAACTCCAGGTCTTGTTACAATACTTGTCGGAGAAGATCCAGCGTCCCAGTCATACGTCGCTGCAAAAAATAAAACTGCCCATGCACTTGGGATTCATTCAGAGCAGGTTACTCTTGATCCTGAAACCAGTGAAGAGGATCTCCTGGAACTGGTGGAAAAATACAATAAGGATACCAAAATTAACGGTATTCTCGTTCAATTGCCATTACCCAAACATATCAACGAAGCTAAAATTCTGTTTGCCATAGACCCAGCCAAGGATGTTGATGGCTTCCATCCTGTTAATGTTGGCAAGATGGTGCTTGGAGAGCAATGCTTTTTACCCTGCACGCCACATGGCATTCTTGAACTTCTCAGCAGAAGTGGTGTTGAAACCAGTGGTGCTGAAGTTGTGATTATTGGGCGATCCAATATTGTTGGCAAGCCTATTGCAAATTTGATGCTCCAAAAACGTGAAAGTGGTAATTCTACAGTTACATTGTGTCATACAAGAACCAGAGATATGGCAGAACATTGCAGGAGAGCAGATATAATTATTGCGGCAGTTGGTGTCCCTAAAATGGTAACAGCTGATATGGTCAAAGACGGTGCTGCAATTATTGATGTAGGTGTAAATCGCATTGGCACTGCCAGTAATGGGAAGGCGCTACTTGCAGGTGATGTTGATTTTGATGCAGTTAAAGAGAAGGCATCATGCATTACTCCTGTTCCTGGAGGTGTTGGGCCAATGACCATAACCATGTTG
Organism: Desulfocapsa sp.; assembly: GCA_029942265.1. Taxonomy (GTDB): domain Bacteria; phylum Desulfobacterota; class Desulfobulbia; order Desulfobulbales; family Desulfocapsaceae; genus Desulfocapsa. The sequence continues at coordinate 1,579 of JAOZTO010000392.1, read as the reverse complement.
ATGAAAAACACTGTACAGGCTGCAAAAATGGCTGCTAATCTTATTTAAAGACTTCTTTGGGTCTTACTTGGAAGATTGTTCGAGAATGCCTATTATCGAACAATCTTCTAAGGAATTAAATGTTTTTACGAAGCTATCATGTTTTGCGCAATCGGTATACCTGTGCAATTCCGCCCTCAGCAGTTTCCCGATAGAGAGATGGAAGTGCTTGGCCTGTTTCTTTCATGACCTTGACAATTTCATCGAAACTGATGATGTGAACTCCATCCGATGCCAATGCAAATCGACAACAGCCAAGGGCACGCGAGGCGGCATGAGCATTACGCTCGATACAAGGAATTTGCACCAGCCCATTGACTGGATCGCAAGTTAGCCCGAGATGATGCTCCAACCCCATTTCAGCGGCGTATTCAATCTGGCGAACTGACCCTCCATACAACTGGGTAGCAGCTGCAGCGGCCATGGCACAAGCAGTTCCGACTTCTCCCTGGCAACCAACTTCAGCCCCTGAAATGGAAGCATTGTGTTTAACCAGATTACCGACAAGTCCGGCAGTAGCAAGAGCACGCAATATGTGAACTTCCTTACATCTCAGTGATTCGTTGATATAGTGCAATACCGCCGGTAAAACACCAGAGGCACCACATGTTGGTGAAGTAACAATTTCTCCACCTGCTGCATTTTCCTCTGAAACTGCAAGCGCATAAGCATTCAACAAGATATTTTGCTTGAACTCCTGATCATATAGCGTGGCTTTACGATAAAAAGAATGAGCTCTTCGAGCCAAGCCCAAACTACTAGGCAAAATGCCCTCAGCCTGTAACCCACGATCAATCGATTTTTTCATAGCTTGCCAGATAATGGCCAGGTAATCCCATAAGTCTTTTCCTTCGACTTCAGCGACATATTCCCAGAATGATTCTCCCGATTTTTCACAATGTTTGAGAATCTGCTCCATACTTGGCAAACAATCAATGGTCTTAGGAGAGACGTTTCCATCTTCATAAAGCAGCGTTCCTCCGCCAATACTATAAATATTGTTAGCTTTAAGCAGGTTGCTTTGTGTGTCAAATGCTTCAATCCGCAGACCATTGGGGTGCAGTGGAAGTTCAATTTCAGGCTTCCAAATAAGGGTCAGCTTTTTGCTGCCAAAAACATCTTCAACAGTTTTGTCAGTTAAATGACCACGACCAGTAGCGGCAAGGCTGCCAAACAGAGTAACTGTGTAGCTATACGCATCTGGATTTTGCTGAAGAAAGTCTTCAGCAGCCTTGCGTGGCCCCATAGTGTGGCTGCTGGATGGGCCAACACCAATTTTGTAAAGTTCTCGGATTGATTCCATGTGTAGTTGTATCTGTTGTGTATAGAGAGGAAATACTCGGCAAAGCTTTTAAACAAACGGCGCTTTTACAACCTCAATTGCTACTTTGCGTTTTCGAATTCCGACACTAAGTTCAGTTCCGATGGTATGATATCCAGGTGCCACTAAGGCCAGTGCGATCCCGACTTTCAGCATAGGTGACATTGTGCCACTGGTGACAATGCCAATTTCCTTATCATCAGCATAAATAGGGTACTG
>JAOZTO010000391.1 GCA_029942265.1 Desulfocapsa sp. | reverse complement strand
GTAGTTAGTGGCAGGACGAATAACGAAGTTGTTGTAGTCTGTTGTTGTGTCCTGGTTATTGTGGTGGTAATTCCCCCATGTGCTTCCAGCATCAGAAGAGTATTGCAAAGTAACGCTTGTTGCCTCATAATTGGAAGGTTCGGGGAACTTAAACTCAACTTCAGGATAAGCCACCCGCTGTCCATTAAAGGTTGTGGAATACTGGTCACTCTTATAAACATGAAGGCTACCAATCACATTTGCAGTAGGTGTAAAAGGAATATCTGTGATATGTCCTCCTGAACCTGGCTCAAAAGCACAGGCACTATCCTGGCCTGTAATAAACAGCAATCCGACAAACACTATACTTATGGTCAACAATTGTTGAAACGTACATAAATAAGGAAGTTTTTTTCCACCTGTATGATCAGTATCTGTTTTCATAATACAATCCTCCTGGGATAAATATAAAAGAACCTGTTGGTTTAATGCTTGCTATACCAACCTAACCTTTCGATAAACCGAAAAATATACAATACATCTGCAATACCAATTTTTCCGTCTCCATCGGCGTCAGCAACTTTTTTTATTGTGCCTGATGGAGCAATACCTGCCATAATCTGTAGGGCAAGAATGGCATCAGTTAAATTAATTTGATCGTTATCGTTTATATCTCCTGGAGCAACAAGAGGTACGGAACTATCTTCAGATCGTTTATACACAATCCCGGATATAACATAATAACTACCAGAGATAGCTAGATTTCCAGCAAATCCACGATGCCTGTTTACTCTCTCTGTGATTAGTAAATTGTCAAACCCCCAGGGACCATGCACATTGTTTGTTGATGACGTGGACTTGTATCTGAACACTACCCCTTCAAGTAGTGTATCGCTCCGATAGCCAGGAGCGCTAAATAAGAATATTCCACTATCTATTGCTATATATGCACCAAGACTTGTATCTTGACGAGAATTTCCACGATATGTGGTTTGAAGTTCCCATGCTGGTGGGTTAGCAATAGGATTAAGAGAATACCTGTAAACAGCACCAGCATATTCTTCAATGGTACTTTCAACCGAATCAGCAATCAGAAGATCTGTTCCCGTGGCCTGAGAGGCTGCCAGTTGTTCACCAAACTCTGAATATTCTACGTCGATTGTCTCAGGATTTTTTATGGAACCTGTCATAGCCCAGCTATCGCCAAAAGTACCACCTACGCGCTGATCAAAGATAAAAACCCTGCCATCATTAGAGTCATCATTTTGATGTCCAGGCGCAGAGGCGAAAGCTAGATGCCCAGTGATGGATACACTTGTTCCTAGCATTGGGTGTGCATTTGAATAGGTAGATCCTGTTTGTTTGCTTAGTATGTTTCCAGAAAGATCCATTATGGTTACTAAGCCAACATGTTTACCGTCCTTAGCGTGATGTGGAGCACCTACGATAATAGCAGTATCGTACATATCTAAAGATGTGCCGAATTGTGCTCCCCAGCTACATTCACTATTGCCAAATTTTGCTACATTTATCCATGAGTCATCTGAAAGGTGAAAATTGTAGACTGCTCCTTCGTAGCTGCCTTCATATCGTGCACCGGGCGCACCAATAAGCAATTCAGATCCATTGTAAGCAATGGCATAACCAAAGTTATCCTGTCTGTTTCCATCAGGAGTATGTAATGTTTGGCGGTATTCCCATGTGTTATTATCCGTTCTTTTAAAAACATACACTTCACCTTCGCTAGCTTGATCGTCAACATCTGCACCAGGGTTTCCAGCAAAAAGATACTGATCAGACATTTCGTAAACGTAATTTCCTATTTTGGCACCTTCGGGAAACTCCAATGGGAAAGGTGCAGCATGAGAAGAAGTTACAGTAATGATCAGTACGAACATAACTCTCAATAGTGTATTCATAAAGTATCCTGTTTGTCAGATATTAAGAAGTGGCAAAAAGACATTTTCTACAACAAATGTAGCAAATGTAGCATAAACATAATGCCATACGGGCAGAAAAGCAACTCCCAACCATTGGTTTTTGGTTCGTTCCTACAAACCAGCACTAGCTCGCAAAGTGAAAAGTACCTCGGCCATATCGATCTTTCCATCATTGTTAATGTCTGCTGTTGCCATATTGTCATCAGCGGGGAAACCACTCAAAACAGAAAGACAAAGGATAGTATCAGCTAATGATATGCTGCCGTCTCCATTGACATCGCCAGGTGTACGAACGAGTCCGAGTTCGGTGGCAATGGTTTCGATTACAACATTGCTTGTTACGCTTAGTGTGTAGCTACTCTTTGTTTCGTTGTAGTCGTAATAAGAGTTGGAGTAACGAAGTGATGCAGAAATTGTGTAATACCCGGGAAGAAAGGTATGGGTAATGGCTTTGTTAGTTCCTGACACTATTGTTGTGGTATCATCTTCGTCAGTGACCCACAGGTAAAAAGCCTGGTTTGAGAACCCTCTGTTGCCACTGATAGTTGTGTTTCCATTCAAATAGGCTCTGTATTTGTCAACTTCAGTATTGTCGGCAAACTGACCATTGATGTCAAATGCCGGGCCAAGGTAAGATCCTTCTGCTATAGTTAAGACATTAAAGCTTTTTGTGGTAGCACCGTCGTGGCTTTGGGCGAGAATTTTTACAGGGCAATAGGTATTTGGAGTTGTGGATTCAAGGGTGAGGATGTTTTTATTCATCGACACATTCAAAGTGTTACATGTTGATGATGCAGAGAAGCTTACTTCGTCGCCATCACGGTCATAGCCATCGATGCGAATGCTGATGGGGGTGGAGAGTGCCAAGTTGTTTAGTTGGCTGTTTATTTGTGGGGCAATAGCATTTTCTTCGGGTGGAAATGGTTCTTGACATTCATCTCCTTCGCATGGTTCTAGATTGTAGTAAATTGTGTGATTTGGATCGAACGAATAGTTTCCTGCATAAATAGTGCCTGAACGAAAACTATTTACATCTTTTGATTCAGGCAGTTAGACG
>JAOZTO010000390.1 GCA_029942265.1 Desulfocapsa sp. | reverse complement strand
TTCCAACTACAGAAATAAAACGCATTTCAGTTAACTCCTGTTTGACAGGTGGAGGAAACGAGTTATTTCAGGCTATTCAGGATCCAGTCATTGTTGTCAGCCCTGAAGGAATTATCTTAGATGCTAATGCTTCTGCATTGAAAGTGTCAAAAAAAAAGCAAGCTGATATCATTGGAAAAGGTATCTGTAAAATTATTCATGGCGGTAGCTCGCCCCACATAAAGTGCCCTTTGGAGGAATTCTTAAAAACCTGCTCTCCACGTGTTGAAGAAACTACATTACCCGGTTTTTCAGGTGATTTTCTACTCACTATCTCCCCCGTTAAAGACCATGATGGGGAAATTCGAAAAATCTTACTTGTTGCACGAGAACTTACAAGTGATGAAATGCGAAAAGCTGATTCTCTACGTACTGCTCAAATGGCAGCGATTGGAGAACTCGCTGCTGGTGTTGCACATGAAGTAAATAATCCTATGACCGGTATAATAAATTTCGCTCAACTACTATTGGATGATAGTGAAAAAGATTCCCTTGAAGAGGAGTTGCTAAATCGCATAGTGAGTGAAGGGGAACGTGTTGCAGTAATAATTAAAAACCTTTTATCTTTTGCCCGTGATAATGAAAACAACAGTGAACAGGTAGAAATAAATCAAGTAGTTAAAGATAGCTTATCACTTGTGGCGCATCAGCTAAAGAAAGATGGGATACAGCTCATTATCGAATATTCCGAGAAACCATGTGAAGTCTTAGGGAATTTCACTCAATTACAACAGGTAATTCTCAACTTGTTAAGTAATTCACGATTTGCCCTTAATGAAAGATTTCCCCATTCTTCGCCGGAAAAGATACTCAAAATTGCAATTTCTTCCAGCATAAATGCTGAAGGAAGAAATGAGCATAACATTTATATCAAAGACTACGGAACTGGGATTCCCCAGGGTATTCTAAACAGACTGTATGATCCGTTTTTTACAACTAAACCTTCGGGTAAAGGAACCGGCCTTGGACTTAGCATCAGTTATGGTATTATTCGTGATCATAGTGGGATTATAAAAGTTGATTCTATCATGCATAAATTTACCAAAATGACAATTCAACTTCCAGCATCAGACAAATAAGCAATGGAACTTATAGATAATCAGGAAAAAGATACATTCATTCTTATTGTCGATGATGAAGCAAGTATTCGCCTTACCTTTGAGATGTTTCTTGCACGAGAAGGATATGGACCAATCGTTACCGCTTCAACAATGGATGAGGCGCTTATCGCTATCAAATCATATGATTTTGATCTGATTATTAGTGATATTGTACTTGAAGATGAAAAAGGAACTGATCTGCTTTGTAAAATTCGTGAAGCAGGTATTCAATGCCCTGTTGTTATGGTAACAGGGTTTCCCAACCTCGATACCGCTTCGGAAGCTGTTCGATATGGTGCTTTTGATTATATCTCCAAACCGGTAAACAAAGAAACTTTATTACGGTTTGTTAGACAAGCATTACAGCACTGGAACCTTGAAAATGAAAAGAAAACCCTGCTTAACGAAAATGACAAATACAAACGGTATCTTGAGGCAATTTTCAGTTCAGTGCGGGATGCAATAATCACGATTGATAACCAGATGAACATCACACAACTCAATGAAACAGCTAAGCGCTGGTTGCTTCTACCCGACATTGAACAAGATAACAATAAACTGATAAAGCTTGAATCTCAAAAAAATGAAATGGCCAAAGCTTGTCTACAAGATGCAAAACAGGTTTTGAAAAGTAGACATGAAGTTCTAGAACATCAGGTTGAATGTAGAAAGCCTGATGGAAATATCAGAATTATCAGCCTTAATGCTGCTCCTCTTGAGGACGGAAAAGATGAATTTAATGGCGTGGTTATTGTAGCAAGAGATATTACAATGCCCGAGCCGATTACTGCCAGAAACCAGAGAAACAAATTTCATGGATATGTTGGTGCAAGCCAAGTTATGCAACATGTCTATAATTTAATAGAAAACGTTGGTAAAGTTGATACAGCGGTATTGATTACCGGAGAATCAGGAACAGGAAAAGAGCTCGCAGCCGAGGCTTTACATGCAGAGAGCGGTAGAAAAGATATGCCACTCATTAAAGTTGATTGTGCAGCAATGCCAGAAGATTTGTTGGAAAGTGAACTATTTGGGCATGAAAAAGGGGCCTTTACAGGAGCAGAAAAACGACGTGAGGGACGACTACTACAGGCCCATAACGGCACCCTCTTTCTCGATGAAATTGGTGATATTTCTCCGCGTATGCAGTTACGATTACTTCGTTTTCTCCAGGAAAAAACTTTCACTCCCGTTGGTCAAGATACCCATATTCAGGTTGATGTTCGCATCATCGCAGCAACAAATGTCAATTTTACCGAAAAAGTAAAGGATGGAAGTTTTCGTGAAGATCTCTATTATCGGCTTAAGGTTGTTGAAGTAAAACTTCCGCCTTTAAGAGATCGTAAAGGTGGCATTCCGATTTTGGTTCATCATTTCCTATCACTCTTCCGAGAAGAACTAAAACGGAATATTCACCGTATTTCTGATCAAGCAATGGAGGCTCTTGCCCAATATTCATGGCCTGGAAATGTTCGTGAATTACGACATGTCATTGAAAGAGCATGTGTTTTATGTGAAGGATCAACCATTTTTCTTGAACATTTTCCTGATGAAATCCAAACGCCTGACCCACAACTGTATCCACCAGCATCGCCCCCCCTCTCACAACCAGGCCCCATTCCCCTTCCCCCATATATCAGTGAAAAAGATGAAATTATAGATATCCTCAAAAGAGCACGTGGAAATAAAGCCAAAGCTGCCCGTATACTCGGTATAGACAGGTCTACCTTATATCGCAAAATGCAACGAATAGGCATCTCACCTGATATTGCTAAACCTTCAACTAGTAATAGCATCGATTAGAAACTTTTTCGAACCAAGGGTGCCTTTCGCTTAAAC
>JAOZTO010000389.1 GCA_029942265.1 Desulfocapsa sp. | reverse complement strand
ATGATCTCTTTAGCATCGGCAAGTCAACAATTAAGTAAGGTGTCCCCAGATCCTGAGTAAATTTAAACAATGGATTCAAAATGTTGTATAAAATAAAGAATCAACAAGAATAACCGCAGTATTTTTTTCTGCCATCTTTTTTAAATCACGACTAAACCCTGATTTGCTAAAAAGCATATACTTACAATCACTGGATATCGGTAATTTATTCGCTTCAACCTTATCTTTGAGGGATCGTAAAATCGAATTACCGACATGCTGGTGGCTCCATTTGCACTCTCCAACGATTACGAGTTCATTATTCATATTCACACCAGCGACATCTATTTCATAATTTCTCCCCCATTGCCTGCCAATCTTATGACAACCAAAAGCACCGGGGGTGGATCTAACAAAATCCCGACATAACTTTTCGTAACAATATGCGATATGATTCATAATTAACGGCTTGAGACGCTTTTCCACCAATTCTATCTGATCAAATTCCAGAAAACTTTCGTAAGGATAAATAGCTCCGAACCAGAGTCGTAAAAAAGGATCTGAAATTTTATAAAAGCCCTTTTTGGATTTTTGTGGATTTTTTTCAAGTATCGGCACTTCTCGATAAACCAGAAAAAGATCGCGTAATAGTTCAATATAACGCGTTAACTGATTAGCAGGTAATTGCAATAACCCACCAAGTTCAGAGATACGTCCTGTACCATTCCCCAATCCTTGCAGGATAGACCAGCATGTATTGGGCGTGGAAATTTCTTCGCGTAGAAGATATTTGGCCTCTTGGTAAAGAATTCCCGATCGAGATAGGGCCAGTTTTTGTAAGGCTTCAGTAAATGAAGCATATTTTTGAGCCAGTTCAAGATATCGGGGAACGCCACCAGTCAAACTGTACATCTCAACCAGTTCGTTGTCTGTTTTTCCAGGAAAAAACTCAGCTATGTGCTTGTAAACAAATGGTTCCAGTAGAATTTGGACTGATGCTCTTCCATATAAAGGTGCATTTGTAGCTATCGTTTCTTTGTACATCATCGAAGTAACAGATCCACACAGAACAAGCATGATATTGCTGTACTGCCATTTTTCATCCCACCATTTTTGGATAAAAGAAGAAAATGCAGGCTGAATCTGACAAATATATTGATACTCATCAATGATGAACAGAATTTTTTGTTCTTGAGGGCGAAATTTATCAAAAGCAGCAAAAAGATCATACCATAAAGGAAAAGAAAGGGATTCCAATAGCGGTTCATCCAGAGCTGTTGCCATGGCAGTTGCAAGAGATTTCTTCAAGGATTCCTCACCAGCCCTGTCAGCCATAAAATAACAATGAGGTACAGATAGACTGAATTCTTTCAGTAACCTTGTCTTACCGAGGCGACGCCGTCCATAAAGAATTACAAGGTTGCCATTCGGCTCGTTTTGATAGACATCTTGCAACAACCGTAGCTCTTTTTGTCTGTTTATGAATTTATTCATATTCTATGTATAATATTTTAAATATGAATAGTCAACATGTTCACCACATCAAGTAATTATCGCTACGGGACTATTCCTTTCGTTGGGGAGTGTTGCTTTAGGAGGTTTCAAACTTACACTTTTAAAACCTCGCTTGAAAATTGTGTAAATGGCAAAATTCTTGTTCGCAGATCAGCAATTTCGTAATCATCTTTTCCCATATGCACCTGATAAAAGTAGGGGATATCGGTGCGTTTAGAAAAATAAGACAAATGTTTACTCACAGTCTTTTCACCAATTTTACATTCTACCCCAAAAAGTGGTTTTCCATTGCGCAAGACAACAAAATCCACTTCACGTTTATACTGATCACGTAAAAAACATAACTCCATGTCATCTCCGAGTGTATCTTCAATATAATGGCAATATTTCAACAGGTTAGATGCCACAAGATTTTCAAACCTTCCCCCAGGGTTTGGACATAAAGACCAATCCCAAAGAAAAAGTTTTCGATCTTTTTTAAGAGATTTTATTTTTTGTGCAGCGAAAGGTCTAACCCGAAAACAGTAGTATAAATTTTCAAGAATTTGAACCCAACGTTCCACAGCCTCATGGGACGCAGACAAGTCTTCACGTAAAGAATTGATTGACAATAAAGACGCAACCCTTTCCTGAAGTAACACAGCAAGCAAATCCAACTGGCTAACTTCCCGAACATGTTCGAGGGAAACAAGATCCTCGTGAATAACACGCGAAATACGTTCTCTCTGCCAACGCTTCCAATCACGTTCAGACTGCGAAAAGAAAGGTTCGGGAAAACCACCAAAAGTCAACAGGGATTCAAGATCTGTAGACAAAGGACTAGAAGTCAACTCATACAACGACAAAGGGTGTAATCTATAGTAGTGGTATCTTCCCTGCAAGGAATCTCCACCCTTACGATAATAGTCCAAACGAGCTGACCCAGTGATCAAAAATGATGTCTGAGATTTGTTTTTATCATACATTCCCTTAACAAAATTACGCCACTGTTTATATTTGTGGATTTCATCCAGAACCACCAAAGGTTGATTTGCAGGCAACCCTCCTTGTAAAAGTAGCCGCTTATCATCCATATAATCCCAATTAAAATAGGCAGGATGCTGTTCGTCACCTTCAAGAATATTCAATGCCATTGTCGTTTTACCAACTTGCCTCGGCCCTCCGACAAACACCATTTTCTTATGCAAATCGTCTACAATTGCAGACTTAATATACCTATCCATACATCACCGGTTAAGAAATTTTCTGGTTAGTCAGATTATACACACATTATATTTCCGGTCAACCTGAAAATACCCCGGTTCCCAACAGCATTCTTTGCTGTACTGCGTTCGTCTTCAAACACACCATTACCCTGAATACAGCCCCTTAAATCCCGCAAAGTACGTACAGGACGGAGTACAATATGATCCCCATCCGCTATAAAATCTACTTTATCCCTAGGAGGCTGTCCGAGAATAGGCATTTCGTTCAAAATCGAAGAATTTTCTAA
>JAOZTO010000388.1 GCA_029942265.1 Desulfocapsa sp. | reverse complement strand
ACATTTACAGTTCAGTGGTTGATCCTATTTTTGAACCGAACCCGAATATTTACAAGGCACCTATCCAGCGTAACTATACAGATTTCCGACTTGTCAGATTAGGAACGGGGACGAAATAACTTCCCCATCTGTTTCATTGCTGCTTTCGACAGTCTACGCTGATCTATTTAGCCATCTCAAGTTTGATCTTTTACAAACTTGCCATATCTCTTCATTTGAAGCATACATATCACTATGGGAGAATGAAAAAATCAACGAAGATGGGAGGCTGCTGAATACTACTTTTTATTAGGTAGCAAATTTGAGACCACCTGAAAAATTAATTGTGATTTCAATTCTTCACCCATTTTCAGTGGTTACAAAGAGAGGTATTTTGTTTGTGCAACATCTGTTACACACTCCTGCCAACTATTGCACATACGCAACGTTATTGCAATATGCAACGTTACAAATCGCAACATTGTGGTTGATATGAGAGTTATATCTTTCCATATTCTATATCATTTTTTTTGACACAGATCGTTCGTTTTTTTTCAAAATCCGTTACATCCTGTAACAGATTGGCATTACCATTCTTTTCTCAAATTTAAAAAAAGACAATCAACTCTGCAAACTAATTTCACCGTTTCTCATAAAAACCGGCATACAGGTTGCAGTTCCCAAACAAAAAAACGCACACGATGTAACAATGGCTTTTTTTGATGTGGGAAAGGATCAAGTTATATACCAGTTCGATTCGATTTGTTCACACGCAGGATCAAACGAAGCTAGGAACTTGCCGGCGAATAGGTATTTCGTTCAAAATCGAAGAATTTTCTAAATTCAGCGCTTTCAAGCCTTACGTCTTTAAAGCTGTCATAAAAAAACAGGTAAGCGAGGTACGAGACTCTGAGAAAGTAACTCTGGCACTCACTTGCGGTTTACCGCATTAGCATGTTTTAGACCAACTCAAATATTTAGTCTGAAACAGATACCAAAAACACCAACAAAGGATATTAAGAAAAAAATGACTCTCCCCATTATTTTAGTCATGGCTGTTTTGACTTTGGCAATTCTACTCTTTATTTTTGAATGGGTACGTGTTGATGTGGTCGGCATTCTCATGATGATTATACTCCCCCTATTGGGCTTAGTTACACCTCAGGAAGCGATTAGTGGGCTATCAAGTAATGCTGTTGTATCAATTATTGCTGTCATCATTATTGGCGCAGGACTTGATAAGACAGGCGCCATGAATTCACTCGCCCGGGTTTTGCTCAAGTTTGCCGGAAAAAGTGAGTCTAGGATCATGATCCTTATCTCTGGCACAGTTGCCTTTATCTCAAGTTTTATGCAAAACATAGGGGCTGCTGCTCTCTTTATGCCTGCGGCAAAACGAATCTGTCGCCAGACCAACATTCCTGTTTCCAGGATTCTTATGCCCATGGGATTTTGTGCTATTATAGGCGGTTGTATCACTTTGATTGGTTCGAGCCCACTCATTCTTATGAATGATGTTATGAAAATTTCCGACCCCGATGTTGAACCATTTGGTCTCTTTTCGGTTACCCCTATTGGTCTGTCTCTGATTGTCGCGGCTCTGATTTATTTTGTCCTCTTTGGTCGTTTTATTCTCCCTACCGGAAAAGGGGAAGAGGGGGGAAATGGGCCAATGTCCGCCGAACTTGAAAAAACCTATCATGATATCGGAGAGATTTTTGAAATTCAGGTTCCCGACACATTTGAAGGCCCAAGGACTTTAGAAGAGCTTGAAATCAGACCTATTTTTTTCACAACAGTTCTACATATTCAGGAAAATGGTGGCATGTTCATATCCGCCCCAGATTATGCCAACCAGATCGGAGCCGGTGACACTATTGCCGTGGAAGGTCCCCCGGATCTTGTTATGAAGATGGCCAAATCTTTTGATTGGACAATCAAAAATGACCTTGATATTTTTGCCGAAAGCCTCTCTCCTAACAATACTGGAATCATGGAGGTCATTATTACTCCCCGATCCGAGCTTGTTGGTAGCAACTTGCGTTCCCATTCGTTTCGTAAAAAGACTGGCGTTATTCCCCTGGCGATAGGACGGGAAAACAAGACCTATGTGGGACATGTTTCAACTATGACCCTCCATGCCGGTGATGCATTGCTCCTGCAAGGTTCCTGGGAAAAATTCCATTATCTGAAAGAACGATCTGACCTTGCCTTTACTGAAGAAGTTCAAGGTGAAATTCTACGTAGCGATAAAATAAAATTTGCCGTCGGTAGTCTGGTGATGGCTCTTGTTATGATTCTTGGCTTTCATGTACAGCTTTCCATTGCTCTGCTAGCTGGTGCCATGGGCATGGTTCTTACCAAAGTACTTTCCATTGATGAAGCCTATGATTCTGTTGACTGGATGACGGTATTTCTCCTTGGAGGTCTGATTCCTCTTGGAATTGCTTTTGAAAAAACGGGGGCCGCAAATCTTATAGCCCAGACAATCATGGGTGCAATAGGGACTGTTTCACCCTTGGTTCTTCTCACGGTTATCGCTTGTCTGACTTCGTTCTTTACACTGGTTGCTTCAAATGTGGGTGCAACAGTTCTTATGGTGCCTCTTGCTATGAACATGGCAGGTGCCGCCGGAGCAGACCCTCGAATAGCTGCGTTGGTGGTGGCGGTTGCTTGCTCAAACACCTTTATTCTGCCAACTCATCAGGTTAATGCCCTGATCATGCGTCCTGGCGGCTATAAGACGAAGGATTATTTCCGGGCTGGTGCCGGAATGACCATTCTCTATCTGGTGGTAATGATGGCTGCAATTGCTCTTTTTTACGGGCTATAAGAAAAAACTCGTTAGGAACGGGGACGAAATAACTTCCCCATGTAGGCGCTCAGCTTTAGGTCATATGTGATCGATCTGAAAATCTAAAAACCGCAGGCGTAGCAGGGCTACGTCGAGGATGTGCGACCGGCATGGTCACGAACTAGCTGGTGAAAGTCCAGCCATAACCCTGAAA
>JAOZTO010000387.1 GCA_029942265.1 Desulfocapsa sp. | reverse complement strand
TCACCACGGTTTATGGTAAAAGCGGTTTGGCTAGGATTAACCAACGCAACCTTTACTTCACCCCTATAATCGGCATCGATAGTTCCCGGACTGTTAATGACGGTAATACCATGTTTCACAGCAAGGCCACTTCTTGGTCTTACCTGAATTTCATATCCTTGCGGGATCTCCACACTCAAACCAGTTGGGAAAAGATGAATTTTACTAGGTTGCAGACAATAAGGAAGTTCAATGGCAGCCTCTATATCCATTCCTGCGGCTAAAGCTGACTGGTATTTGGGTAAAGAAAGTCCCTCACTTCTATCTGGATGTAGCCAGCATATTTTTATATTTATTGTTTTCACAAGTACACTTTAGCATGAACGTCTTTGTAAGACAATAAAACTGCTCTTGGACTCAGAACTTTGTGGAAAATTTTTTTTTGGGGGGGAAGAGCAGAAAGGAGCGTTTTTCAAGAGCGAACAGAATGATTTCCGATTTCACCAGAAATCATTCTGTTGTAAACATTCGGGTTGGGCTCAAAAATAGGCTCAACCACTGAACTATAAATGTTTGGATTGTAGCCCAAGTTCGCTTGATCCGGCTTGTGAACTATATTAGTAGGCCGGATCAGGCGAAGATGGGGTGCTAGCCGAATATTTACATTCTGTTTTACAACTTACATTCTATAACAATGCCTTACGGCTCAATCTAATACGACCACGGGAATCAACCTCAAGGACTTTCACCTCGATTTCGTCCCCTTCTTTTACGACATCTGTCACTTTTCCAACACGCTCATTGGCAAGTTCTGAGATATGTACAAGCCCATCAGTTCCAGGCAGGATTTCAACAAATGCACCAAAATCCTTAATAGTTTTAACAATGCCTTTATAAACCTTTCCAACTTCAGCAGTAGCAGTCATTTCCTGAATTTTATTCAAGAGTGCCTCGGCTTTGCTTCCGTCTTTAGTAAACATTTTCACAAGACCGGAATCATCTACTTCAATGGTAGCATCATAAAAAGCAGACATCTCTTTAATGACTTTTCCACCAGGTCCGATGATATCACGGATTTTATCAATATTAATTTTATGGCTGAAATATTTTGGAGCATGTTCTGCAACATCAGTCCTTGAACTTTCAATCCCTTTGGCCATTTCGCCAAGAATATGGATTCGACCGTCTTTAGCCTGAGCAAGAGCACGTCCCATAATATCACGATCAACACCGTCGATCTTAATATCCATCTGGAGCGCTGTGATGCCATCAGCAGTTCCAACAATCTTAAAATCCATATCACCAAGATGATCTTCATCGCCAAGAATATCAGAAAGAATAACTACCTTGTCGCCTTCCTTGATAAGTCCCATAGCAATACCAGAAACTGGTGTCTTAAGTGGCACACCGGCATCCATCATTGCCATACTTCCACCACAGACTGTTGCCATAGATGAAGATCCGTTGGATTCCATAATATCAGAAACCACACGAATGGAATAAGGAAAATCCTCTTCACTTGGAAGAACAGCAGATAACCCACGAAGAGCAAGGGTACCATGTCCTACATCACGGCGTGATGGTCCACGAAGGAAACGCGCTTCGCCAACACAGAATGGAGGAAAATTGTAATGAACCATAAAACGACGATTTTCTTCACCCTGTAATGTCTCAACACGTTGTGAATCACGTTGACTTCCAAGAGTTGCGGTAACAATAGACTGTGTTTCTCCACGAGTAAACAGCGCAGAACCATGGGTTTTCGGAAGATAGGTGACTTCGCTACTGATCGGACGAACCTGATCAAAAGATCGGCCATCAAGACGAACCGCTTCATCAACAATTTTGGCACGCATGGTTTTCTTTTTGTATACAGAGAGCAGGTTACCAATTTCCTTTGAGTTTTCACCTTCTGGATCAAGACCTGCAATAACACTCTTTTTAAGCTTATCATACACATCGCCACGCTCTAGTTTGTCAGCTGTGGCAATCACTTCTTTCATACCTTCTGCGGCTATTTCCTGCACCTTGGCAAGCAGCTCTTCGTTCACAGGAATAGGTTCAACAACCCGTTTTTCTTTTCCATTAGAACCTTGCAGGTCAATTTGCATATCAATGAGTGGTTGAACCTCATCGAAAACGAAGAAAATTGCATTCAACACTTCTTCTTCGCTCATGGTGTCAACTTCACCTTCGACCATAGTGACAGCTTCACTGGTACAGGCAACAATCATATCCATACGTGAATTTTCAAGTTCTTCCTTGGTGGGATTAAGAACAAATTCACCATCAATATATCCAACACGGCCACCAGCAATTGGACCTTTAAAGGGTATGTCGGAAATGCTAAGTGCGCATGATGCGCCATTTAATGCTAGAATATCAGGATCGTTCTCTTGATCAGCTGAAAGCACAGTTGCGATAATTTGTGTTTCTGAATAATAACCGTCAGCAAACAAAGGACGTAGAGGACGATCAATAATACGACAGGTTAGCACTTCCTGATCACTAGGACGCCCAATTTCACGACGGAAATAGTTACCTGGAATACGACCAACAGCTGCCATTCTTTCCTGGTATTCAATGGTAAGCGGTAGAAAACCAAGTTCTGGTTTGTTTTGTTTGCCAGCAACAGCGGTAACAAGTACAACAGTCCCACCTAACTGCATAATAACTGATCCGTCGGCCTGTTTAGCCACTTTTCCGGTTTCGAGGGAAA
Source organism: Desulfocapsa sp. (assembly GCA_029942265.1). Lineage (GTDB taxonomy): Bacteria > Desulfobacterota > Desulfobulbia > Desulfobulbales > Desulfocapsaceae > Desulfocapsa. The sequence goes on along the minus strand of JAOZTO010000387.1, from coordinate 292 downwards.
TGGTTTTGCCGCCTACTTCAACTTCAACTCGTTTAAACATAATTCATTCTCCAGCTGCCTTATTGCAGCATGGTTGATCAACCAAAAAAAACAGGCGAATTATTGCGATATTACGGCAATAACTCACCTGAATGATCGATCGGCACCAAGCTAGGTGCCATATTTACAATATAAGAGATGCACAACGCAACTCTTGAAAAAAACTATTCATCCATAAACATTCCATGAGCCTGTTGATTAAATGCCTTTCGAAGTCTCGTACCTCACTTATCTGTCCCGATCTCTTCGTTAA
>JAOZTO010000386.1 GCA_029942265.1 Desulfocapsa sp. | reverse complement strand
CTCCCCCCGACATATTAAAATCAACTACGGGAAATGTGCCGAGACTATATTGCATTTTTCGAATCGGATATTTTAACGCATCATCTCCCCGGCTATTTAACGATAAGCGACGTTGTTCCCGATCCATTTTTTCCTGCAATGGCAATTTCTCCCTTGGAGTAATTGTCACTGACAGCTCAGATCTGGATATTTCAAAATCCAGTGGCAGCCAGGAAATCAGCGTTTTTGAATCCACATATATTTCACCATCCAAAGCAAAAGCTGTATCTTTCTTTACAGGAATACGCTGCCCCTGATAGTGCAATTCCTGCCTTTTGGTATCAAGAAAAAAGGGGCGACCTTCAGAAATCGAAAAAGGCTGCTTAATATCAAGAGTTTGTGTCGGAAAAGCAAAATCAATCTGTTCATCACCAAATCCACTCCCCCCGACCGCTTTTTCTTTCACGTAATGGCTTCTCTTGCTCAAATGGAATGCGAATTATTGCTGGAGCGAACCAAGGCCGGTTTGGCAGCGACAAAAGATGGTGCCAAAAATTTAGGCTTTTCTATTCCAAACATTATATCTGTGGTGTCCAGCAGCAAGTAGAGAGAGCTAACCAGGAAGAGATATAGCCTTGACGGAATATTCCTTGTGGGTTATAATTACAGTATGAGATGGGAAATTGAATATACTGATGAGTTCGGTGGTTGGTGGGCATCTTTGAGCGAAGGAGAACAGGATGAAATTGCTATTGCTGTTGGATTACTTGAAAAGGAAGGGCCTAAGCTTATGTTTCCACATTCTTCTGGGATAAGTAGTTCAAAACACTCACATATGAGAGAATTAAGAAGGCAATATTTGGGGAACCCTTATAGAATACTGTATGCTTTTGACCCTCGACGATGTGCAGTATTATTACTTGGTGGAGATAAAACAGGAGATGATCGTTGGTACGATAAAAACGTACCAATAGCAGACAAATTATACGATATCCATCTTAAAGAAATAAAAGGGGAAAGGTAATGGCAAACAAATGGAGCAAACTAAAAAACGACTTATCAGTTGAGCGTGTAGAAGCAATTGACAATCAAGTTGCTATTGAACTTGCAGAGATGCCGCTGAACAAGATACGAAACGCTAGGCACCTTACCCAGAAACAAGTTGCACAGGAACTTTCTATAAATCAGGCAGCTGTCTCCAAAATTGAAAATCAGACAGATATGCATATAAAAACTCTTGGAAGATTTATTGAAGCAATGGGGGGTAAACTCGAACTTGTAGCTACCTTTCCAGAAGGTAAAGTGAAAATCAGCGAACTTGCAAGGGTGTAGTGAAAATATAATTGCAGATCACGAGTCATCCGACTGAAGCGTAATTGCCTTTCTGGAGGGGAACGTATTTTGAGAGAGATTTTCGCCTTTTCGCAGCAATCTGGGCGGCATTCTTTTGCTGGTAGATAGCTTTATGGAAACAGCTGAAATCTTGACGTTGAGGTAATGGCAAAAATGCTAGAACAGTCCTTGAAATGAAGCTTTTGGAAGACTCTGGCCATGTAATTCACTCTAACTGAGCACTTTTGGGGGTTCTTCGGCAGGCCCCCTAGTACTCTGACCATGGAAGGGATTCGTAGACAGTTTTTACTGTGGAGTACACCAGATCAAAGCCGGGGAGGGCGGTCTCGATCTCATCTTGCAGAGTGTGATATTCTTTCTTTGAGCGTTCAATTATTTCAGGATCAGCCATGGAATCCTTTTTTATCTGGAGGTTTCTGGATTCGGATTTAATTGTCAGGCTTTCAAGGATGTGGATCTTTTCTTCATCGCTTAATGGCTGGTGATTTTGAAAAAGATAATAGAGATCATAGGCATCCTGTCGCCTGAATCTGTTTCGAACTGTCTGTTGCAGGATGGCCCGATATTTTTCAGCCACCAAGTCAGAAAAGCTGTAAACGGAGAGGGTGTCGGTGGCAGAGATTTCCAAAGAATCGATTTCCTGAGTGATCTCATTGAAGCTGTAATCAATCTTGACCACCTGGCTGGCCCGTTTCTTAAGCAGCCGTTGATGGCTCTTTTTGTCAGCAAGGCGGGCATAACCGATTTTGAGCATCAGAGTGGGAAAGGTCGCATTTTCACGGGCTGGTTTGATTGTGTGAGATTGTACCCTGCAATCCATCCCGTATTCCAAAATATCCGAGGCACCGATCATGCTGTTTTCCAGGTCGGCCAGAAATGCCTCTTTATTGAATTCCGACAGCTTCATACTGGTAGAGAAGTCGATATCGCGGGTGAACCGAGCACTGTCATAGCGGACAGCGAGGAGCACGGCGCCTTTCATGATCATTTGCACGCTCAACGGTGGTGAGGTGGCAATGGCCAGCAGGATAACATGAACTGCTTCGCGGAATTGTCGTTGTTGTTTGTCGGGGGAGTTGTTTACCCAGGATTCGATGTCGCAAGAATGAAGCATTTTTCTTATTGGATGATGTTGATTGAAAGGTTCCAGCGGTCTGAAAATGTGGAACTGTATTCCGCTGTGTGGTCAAGTTTCATGGATCCGCCCCGTTGCAGGAATTCCTGCCAAGCCTCTATTCCAGGATCCTGTAAACCGCAGGATTCCTCCAGGATATACCCAGCTCGGATTTTGTCGACTTTTGATCCGTGATTGCTGATTTCATCGATGATCAGGCGTAGATAGGTAGCAGCATGTTCTTCGTAACACTCTATAACATGATATATGCCACCACTCAAATCGGGTTTTTTAAGCATATCAAGGAAGGTTCTGCCGATGGTGGAAACGCGAATGGCGCTCCCTTGAACTTTTTTAAACGCACCTGAATGGACACTGGCGTAACAGTTGATCGGCCGGCTGTCTATTTTAGTGAGTTTTATGCGAGTGAGTTTAGGAAAACCATCTTGAATATAGTCTTGGAAGTGCTCCCCGAGATCTTTTTCCATGCGCGCTCTGGCAAATTCACGCCATTTTTGGGGGGCAGGGGATGAAATAAAGAACATCTTGGG
>JAOZTO010000385.1 GCA_029942265.1 Desulfocapsa sp. | reverse complement strand
CGGCATTACATGTATTCCAGCTTCCTCCATCTCGGCAGGAGTCATCTTAAAAATATCCTTATCCACAGATGGGGGAGGAGTCATTTTATTTTTCACACCGTCAAGTCCTGCATTCAGCATCATGGCAAGGGCAAGATATGGGTTACAGGTAGGATCTGGGCATCGAACCTCTGTTCTGGTTCCAAGTCCGCGAGAAGCGGGAATACGTACTAGTGCTGATCTGTTAGATGCCGACCATGCAGCATAAACAGGTGCTTCATATCCTGGAACAAGGCGTTTATATGAATTTACCAACGGATTGGTAATGGCTGCAAATCCACGTGCGTTCTTCAACGAACCAGCAATATACTGATACGCAATTTCGGAAAGCTGAAGTGGTGCATCCTCATCAAAAAAAGCATTCGTTCCATCTTCATTAAAGAGCGACTGATTTGTATGCATACCAGAACCATTAATTCCAAAAATCGGTTTTGGCATAAAAGTGGCATAAAAACCATACCGGGATGCAACAGATTTAACAACCCACTTAAAAGTGGTGGTATTGTCTGCAGTAGTCAGAGCATCGGCATATTTAAAATTAATTTCATGCTGGCCTTCTGCGACTTCATGATGAGATGCTTCAATCTCAAAACCCATCTGTTCCAAAGTTTCGATTATTTCACGCCGGCAATCGTTACCAGTATCTTCAGGGTCAAGACTGAAATACCCTGCAACATCATTGGTTATAGTGGTGGCGCGCCCCTCTTCATCCTTCTCAAACAGGAAAAACTCAGCTTCAGTTCCAACATTCATGGTGTAACCCATCTTTTTGGCTTCAGCAAGAACACGTTTCAAATTATTACGTGGACATCCTTCAAAAGGAGTTCCATCAGATTTGGCAATATCGCAGATAATTCTGGCTGCAGCGACACCATCCTGGTTTCTCCACGGTAACACAGTGAAGGTGTTATAGTCAGGCTTGAGATACATATCAGATTCATTAATACGAACAAATCCATCAATGGAAGAACCATCAAACATCATCATCCCGTCAAGTGCTTTTTCAATCTGGCTTCTAGGAATAGCCACATTTTTCATAAACCCGAAAATATCGACAAACTGAAGGCGAAAATAGTGAATATTCTCCTCCTCAACAATTCTCATAATTTCATCTCTGGTCATTTCACAATCTCCTTAGTTATAATTAAAGGGTACCTACCACTGTTAACTGTAAATAGGCCTATATAAACACCTGCAACATCACTACTTATTACCATTTTGTGACAATAAAAAACACAATAAACATAAAAGAACTTCGTACACATTAATATAAGGCTGCCTTAAATAATTGCCTTTTAGTCCCAACTCTTCGTTGCAACAAAACTTTTATCATCGAAATATCAAGTACATGCCTACGGTAAACTCTTCCTAACACCTCGATTTTGACCGAAAATGCTAATTGATCAAGGCACCCATAATCAACTCGTAGTTTCCATTTCAGAAATCATTATGCTTCAGGTAGGAACATGCCAAGTAAATATTCGGGTTGGGTTCAAAACAGCCCAGATCACTATTTTTTTGTAAATCCATCACCTAACGCTTAACAAGCATTTACTGATATGGTATCCTTTTCCTCAAACGTACAGTTTTCACAAAGCCTCTAAACAAACATACCTTGGCAACCCCATGAACATAAACGATCAGCACTATCGAACAATATGGCCAGATCCTGACAACAGTAACACAATCCTGATCATCGACCAGAGGCAACTTCCACACAGCTTTGTCATAGAACCACTAACAACTTTAATCGATGCAGTCACAGCTATTAAAGACATGCATGTGCGCGGCGCAGGGTTAATTGGTGCGACAGCCGGTTTTGGTATGCACCTTGCCGCAACAAATAGCACAAAAGGCACGCTTGATTCAACATTGGCAAAAGCAGCTAAAGAACTTGACAATAGCCGACCCACTGCCAAAAATTTAAAATGGGCTGTTGATCGAATACTGCGTGCCGCTGTACAGGGAACCGACGAAGAGAAAAAAAAGACGATTATCTTTCAAACTGCTTGTGATATAGCAGATGAAGATGCTGCATTCTGCAAAGATCTTGGCAAACATGGACTGAAAATCATTCAAGAGATGGACAAAACCAAAAACGGCCAAACAGTCAACATACTCACTCATTGTAATGCAGGCTGGCTGGCTTTTGTAGATCATGGAAGTGCAACAGCTCCAATCTATGCGGCTAGAGATGCAGGAATTGATATTCATGTGTGGGTGGACGAGACACGCCCATGGAATCAAGGTGCAAAACTCACAGCTTGGGAGTTACAACAAGAAGGCATCCCTTGCACTCTGATTACTGATAACGCAGGTGGACACCTGATGCAACAGGGAATGGTAGATATGGTAATTGTTGGGACTGACCGTACCACACATACAGGCGATGTAGCCAACAAAATTGGTACATACCTGAAAGCTTTGGCAGCATACGACAACAACATTCCCTTTTATGTGGCGCTACCGTCTTCCACATTTGACTGGCAAATCGACAAGGGTAGTGACATTCCCATCGAGGAACGATCAGGTGATGAAATCACATCCATCAGCGGATTAACCAGCAACGGTACCATAGAATCTATTCAACTAACAGCGCCTGGAACCCATGCGCTCAACTACAGTTTCGACATAACACCTGCACGACTTGTAACAGGTCTTATTACTGAACGAGGTGTTGTCTTAGCAAACAGGGATGCTATCCATAAACTCTTTCCAGAACACCCTTAAAACCTTATGCTTCACGACCATAATCATCTTCAAAACGTACAATATCATCTTCTCCCAGATAGCTACCGTTTTGAACTTCGATTAACTCAAGCTCAATAACTCCAGGGTTTTCAAGCCGATGATTCACTCCTGCGGGGATATACGTTGACTGGTTCTCGTAAAGAAGAAAAACGTCTTCCCCGTTAGTAATACGTGCTGTACCGGAAACAACAATCCAGTGTTCATGACGATGATG
>JAOZTO010000384.1 GCA_029942265.1 Desulfocapsa sp. | reverse complement strand
TACAGACATAGTAAGTAAAACTAGAAGAAATACTTGGCCTTGTTGTGGCGTTATCGTATTGAAAAAACATACAAAAACCAATATATTCTCTTTTTGTTCAATGGTGGTCGTAAGTTGAATCCTACCAAGATACTCGCTAATTTTGTCAGCAGTTATGGACGAAATTGCAAATAGTTAGTAAAAACAACATATTGCGAACTCGAGGATTCGGGAATTTATTAAACTTTACCCCCCCTACAAGCCATTCCAAATTGGACATTTTCCCAATATGAAATTGGACACTATATTAGTTTTGTTGTGACAAATCAGGTGGATGAGAAAAACAAGCCACTTTGGGCAAAATTGGACAACGCAAAAATCGTGCCATGTTGGCAAGCTGTTGAAATTGTAACCATATTCAAGAATACACTAAGTTTTAACTATGTTATTTTGTCCAAACGCATCAGCGGCACTTGACGAGGTCTGTACATAATAAAATCATGGAAGTATTTGCTTTAATAACTGCTTTTTGTTTTTTAAGCGCCTCTATAGGTCTGGCTGCAGAAAACAATAATTTGGCTTGGATGTCATTGTTGCTTGCCAACCGCATGATAGCCTCTTCTTCTGTTAAAGAGGAAGTTATTACTATTGACGAAAGTAGTGCTACTGATATTGTTGCTACCAACACTGACTCTTCCGGTGAAACGGAGCTTCAGGTTTCTGGTGATTTGGCAGGTTTAACGCAAGCAGGTTCTCTCTTGTATATTTTACCAGGCTCTGATGATAGATTCCCCTTTGGTGTCACTGGTCGTGTAACAGGCATAACTAATAATGGAGACGGAACAAAAAATGTCATACTAGAAAAAATAACATATGCTGATATTTTTAAAGAAGCTAAATTTGATTTATCTGACATTCCTTTGGATGCAAATAATTTTATCGGAGTGATTGCACCATCAGGTGTTCAAGCAGCATCGGTAGAACCGAGAATTGCAAAAATGGCTTTAGGCGGCGAAATATATTCCTTTCGTGATGGTGCTATTGAGGTTCGAGCCTCAAATAAAATTTACCGTCAATTATCAACAACCAAAGACGGCACCATAAATGCGGGTACGGTTTCACTCAACATGGCGGTTGAATTGGCTAAAATGGGAGATGGGGTTGAAAATAACACAATGTCTCCAGTTGGTGTTAATGGCTCCGTGGGGTTTGTAATTACCGGAGCACTGGATAACATTAAGCTCACCAATAAGCATGAGTTTTCCCTTGCAAAAGGTTTAGAGTCAGCTGATCTACGTGTTGATGGAGATTTTAATTTTGATGTTAAATTTAATGGTGGGGGTGCGGTAAAATTTGGTTATTTTTCTCAGGCATGGAAAGAGGTTGAAGATGTATCATTTTCAACATTAGGTGTTAGTGCAAAATTAACTGGGTTGTCCTCAGGTGACAAAATAGGAAAATACCCTCTTGCAGGTTTGGTTTGGTCTGTACCTTGCCCAAATACTTGCCCTGTAATAACAGGTTCAACTCAGACACCATTAAGACAAGCCAAAGCAATGGGGGTTATCGTTTGGTTATATCTGACACTTGAAGGCGAATTCTCGCTTGAAGGTGAATTGAGCCTAGCACGTTTAAATCCTGCCGACTTATCACTGGGCATAAAAAAACCTGCTGGTGGTGATTTTGAAATAATACGCTCATTAGAAAGAAAATCTGCCTCAAATCGTTTGATAGAAGCCCCACATTTAAATGGTACTTTTGGTGCACAGCTTAAAGCCGGAATTACCACGGACTTAGACTTTTTTGTTAGTGGTGTACGCATAGCAAACGCAGGATTAGATGTGGTTGCACTCACAAAAATGGAATTAACTGGAGACCTTAGTTATGGTACTGACAGTTTGAATTCACCATGGGATTGGGAAGGCGATGCCTGCTTCAGAAACAGTATTGGTGCAGGGGCAATTGCTAGAGCATCAGCTAGTCTTGGGGTTGAAATTGATACGAGTTGGAAAGATGTGTCCCTTAGTATGGAGTATGGAATTCAAATCCCCACGGACGAAGAAATGGACGAAGCAGGATGGCATGGTGCTTGGTTTACAGTGTTGGGCGAAGATATTTGTGTTGGAACGGGTGGACCTCTTCCAGAATGCAGCACAACTTTTTTGAACCTTTGTTCAACAGATGCGACATGTTCAACAGTCGGTGGCTACTGGTACAACGATAAATGTAATCATACGCCAAGCATATCAACAATAGTATATGAAGAAGATTTTTCTACTAATCCAAGTTTCACTTCATTAGCGTCGACATATGCTTACTGGAATTCGGCAGAAGGGTATTATTATGTGAGAACAAGAGATGACTTAAATTATAAATATTGGGCTTATTCACCTAATTTGGGTTTAGTGGATACATCAAAACCTACTTTGATCGAGTTAGATGTAATGTTTGAGTATCAAGACTGGGGCACATACCCTGGGATCCGATTTTATTCAGAAGAACCAACCGAAATAAATGCGCAGGAAAGTTTCAGAATTTCCAACGCATATGCAGATGGCGTTTATAAAAAGATACAAATATATGATGTAACTGGTCGCAACAGCAATCTTACACCAACTATAAGCGATGATGTTTGGTATCATATATCAATAAATCTAAACGGAGATATGACAGCGAATATTCAAGTCACTAACAAAAGTAATGGTAGTGTAATTTTTTCAAAAGATAATACGCCTTTTAAGCCAGATAGTTTTAGATATATTGGTATAGGGTATTACAACCAACCTAATTACGGTGACTCATGGTCTCCCATAAGGCTGGATAATGTAAAAATAGCGCAATAAAACGGCAAAAAGACGCCGAACAAAAGCATACACACCGACCGGCTCACACGTCCGATTTTTGGTGGTTAATCAAACTACTTGCCACGCTCAAAGTTAACGGTAACTCGGTGGCCGGCGGGTGATGCAGGCCGTTAGAAACCAATAAAAAAGCAACTGCATTAAGGGCATTAAAAACCATTTGAAA
>JAOZTO010000383.1 GCA_029942265.1 Desulfocapsa sp. | reverse complement strand
TGAACTGTATCTGAATAGATACCTATTTCAACATAAATGGTGAATAATGCTAAAACCGTCAACACTTGCAATGATTCTTGCCGGCAGTCGTGTGGATGAATTAAACGTCCTTACTTATTATCGCCCTAAATCAGCCATTCCTTTTGGCGGATTCGCAAGGATCATAGACTTTCCCCTTAGTAACCTGCTTCATTCCGGTATAGAACAGGTTGCAATCCTTTCCCAATATAGAAGTTTTTCCTTGATTAATCATATAGGTACTGGTTCAGGTTGGGATATGGTTGGCCGTTATCGAGGCGTTTCAATTTTGCCACCCTTTAAAGGGAATAGTGATGATAATGGATGTGCGGACTGGTATCGTGGGTCAGCAGACGCTGTATATAAAAATCTCGATTACGTGAAATACCATAATCCTGAAGAAATTTTGATTTTATCTGGGGATCATATCTATAAGATGGATTATCTGGATATAATTGCCTATCATCACAAAAAGGATGCCGATGTAACTATTGGCTTTGTTAAGGTAGCCAAGGATAAGGCACGTCGTTTTGGAGTTGCTGATATAGACTCTGAAGACGGTGATATAGGCGGACGGGTAAAAGATTATTGGGAAAAGCCTGAAGAACCACAGGGTGAATGGGCTTCCTTGACAGTTCTTGTTTTCAAGCCGGAAGTTCTGTATACAATCTTGAAGGAAAATCAGGAAACGGATTCTTTTGAGTTTGGTAGAGACATTATTCCTGGGCTCATGGAGCAGGGGAAAAAGATCTACGGTTATAAGTATACTGGGTATTGGGGCTATACTGGTACGGTTGAGGAATATTGGCAGGCTAATATGGATTTGTTGGGTGAAAATCCCGAAATCGATATGGAAGACTGGGGAATACGAACCAATATGGATCACCGAGGTATCAGAGACGCACAACCTGCATTAATTATTGATGGTGCTGTGGTTCATAACAGTCTTGTATATAACGGGTGTACTATTGAAGGAACAGTTAAAAACTCGGTGTTATTTCCAGGGGTTCATGTAAAAAAAGGAGCTGTTGTTGAAAACTCTGTTCTCTTCTTTAAGAATAGTATTGGTGAAAACTGTCGATTAAACAAAGTGATAGCTGATGTGAATTCTGTTTTTGGTGATGATGTCCGTATTGGACCTGAAATAGGTAAGACTGGCGAGCAGGTGACGGTCATTGGTTGGAATAATTCAGTCCCTGCAAATCTGACAATTGGAGAAGGGGCAACTATTTACCCAAATCTTGAAAAAGAACAGTGGCCGCTAGCAGTTAAAAGCGGAGAGGTGTTAAAGTGAGAGCTAAAAAAGAAGCCTTGGTTTTACTCCTTGCTGGTGGTGTTGGAAGTCGTTTGAATATTCTGGTGCAAAGCCGTGCCAAGCCAGCTGTTCCTTTTGCAGGCTTATACCGAATTATTGATTTTAGTCTCAGTAATGTGATGAATTCTGGACTGACGAAGGTTGGCGTTCTTACACAGTACAAACCACTTTCGCTTATGCGACATCTTGGTACGGGAGAAGCATGGGATTTAATAGGGCGCGACAGAGGGGTTAAAATTTTACCACCCCATACAGGATTTAAGGACTCTGATTGGTACAAGGGAACAGCAGATGCCATTCGTCAGAACATTGATTTTTTAGTTAAGAATCCTGTGGATGAAATCATATTATTGTCTGGTGATCATATTTATAATATGGATTTTGATGCCATGCTTGAATTTCATCGTTTTAAAAATGCTGATGTAACAATTGGTATGATGGTTGTGCCGAAGAGTGAAATTTATCAGTTTGGGGCAGGAGTCGTTGACGATAATAACCGAATTATTGATTGGGAAGAAAAACCTGAAAATCCCAAGACAAATCTTGCGTCAATGGGTATTTATGTCTTCGATTATAAATACCTCCTTGATTCTCTGTATAAAGATAAAGAAGAGGTAGATTTTGGTATGCATATTCTGCCCCGAGCCATTGATAGCGGTAATGTTTTTGGATACCCTTTTTATGGCTATTGGAGGGATGTTGGTACTATTCAATCCTACTGGCAGGCTAATATGGATGTGATTCGACAAGGTAGCGGTCTTTCACCTGCTAAATGGGAAATACGTACCAATATTGAATCTGAAGGACGGCTTGCAGATCGTCCACCAGCACGATTTGGAAATGATGCATCTGTAAGTTCTTCTATGGTTTCAGCCGGATGTGTTGTTAATGGAACAGTTGTGAATTCTATTTTAGCACCTGGTGTGATTGTTGAAAAGGGTGCTGTTATCCGAGATTCAATTCTTTTTTCTGACTGTATTGTCGGGAAAAACAGTACGGTAGATTTGACCATCTTTGATAAACGTGCAAAGATTTCGGAAGATTCCGTGGTTGGGGCTGGCTCCAATACTAATGTCCCTAATATTTTGCATCCAAAACATCTCTACACAGGGATTTCAATTGTGGGAAAAGAGGCGATAATTCCACCAGGAGTAAGTATTGGAAGAAACTGTATTGTTAATTCTCAAACAGGAGAAAATGCCTATTCCTCTACAGTGATTGCTGATGGGGAGACAGTTTAATATTGCGAATATGTGAGAATTGTTGGTTGGCTAGGAGCTTGGTTCAAAACATGTCCTAAAACAAAACAGTTGTGGTGATCCTGGCGCGATTCGAACGCGCGACACCTAGATTAGGAATCTAGTGCTCTATCCTACTGAGCTACAGGACCACTGCCAGTTTGTATGCATCCTTATACCATCTTGGGAATGCTACTGCTATTTATTTTGCTAAAAATTTACTGTTTTTTCCAAAGCTCGTAACAACCACTTCCTTTTTTGCTCTGGTTGCAGCAACATACAGCAAAGCTTTTTCCTGATTCTCACTCTCTCTTTGAATTACCTGATCATTCGACTTACTCCATTCAACCTCAAGTGGAACAGTACCATCATTCACCCCTGCAATAATTACATGGTCAAACTCAAGCCCTTTTACACGGTGCATGGTGGCTAGACGAA
>JAOZTO010000382.1 GCA_029942265.1 Desulfocapsa sp. | reverse complement strand
CTTTGAAATTTTTTTTGTCAGCTATACTTAAAAAATCTTTCCATACTACCTGTATGTAACGTTTTTTTAAGTATAGCTGGCGGAACAAAGGGCAGGAAAGATGTTCAGGTTCTTACCCAAGAGTGATGGAAATTGGAATAACATGCATCTCTTTTTGACGCTGTTCAGTATGTCCAAGAGACCACTCCTTGCAATTTATGGAATCACCAAGGAGCGCATCAACATCAGCTACAATGCCGGAAACATTAATAATAGGATGGCGGCTAAACACCTGTGGCAATCCTTGGGTTAGATTACAGACAAGGCAACAGCCAGGGCGCTCGTGGAGTTTTAATTCCAACGTTAATGTGTTTTGATTCACACCGGCGTAGCCAAGTTCGATAGTGTATGAGCCTTCATCCGCATCACCAAAGAGAGCTTCAAAAAAGTCGTTGGTTCGTTCTTTTGGGAAAATATTCTGAAGTGTTGCAGGGGTAAGAATTGCCTCGATTGTATTTGTATCCATATGGGTATTTTCTTCAGTTGAGTTTGTTTGGAGAGTTTTTACGACTACTCTAGAGTGCGTATATTATAAACTTTCGGTAAGAGTTGTCAAGTGACGTTGCGACTGTAAAAGCTCTGTGGTAGAGTGCGTATTATGAATAATGATACTTTTACAACAACCGGTGATTCCATGACAGCAACAGTGAATCTTGACGAATTGAATAAACCTCAGCGCAAAGCTGTCACCACAATGGATGGCTCACTCCTCGTTATTGCAGGGGCTGGAAGTGGAAAAACCAGAACTCTTGTTTACAGAGTGGCATATTTGCTTGAGCAGGGCGTCTCTCCTGAAAAGATTCTTTTGCTCACCTTCACAAGGAAGTCATCCCAGGAGATGCTGTGGCGTGCCGGTCAGTTGCTTAACGAAACCTGCCGTCGTGTTGCTGGCGGAACCTTCCATGGTATTGCCAATATGCTACTTCGCAGATATGGCCATTATCTTGGATTTGGATCATCCTTTACTATTCTTGACCGCTCAGACGCAGAAGGCATTATGAATCTGCTGAAAGGATCTCTTGGCCTTTCCGGGAAGGACAGGCAGTTTCCAACCAAAAGAGTACTGGTTAATATTCTTTCAGGGACTGTGAATAAATCAATTGATCTTGATGATCTGATTTATCAAAGCTATCCACATCTTGCTGAACACATCGATGATATTATCAATCTTGACAAGCATTATAAAGAGTTCAAGTTTAATAATGGAGTTATGGATTATGACGATCTGCTGGTGAACTGGAAACGTCTTCTTGATGAAGTGCCCGACGCAAGGGCTGAAATAGCCGCAAGATATTCTCATATCATGGTAGATGAGTATCAGGATACGAACCTGATTCAGGCAGATATAGTACGATTACTGGCTCATGAGCACGAAAACGTGATGGTGGTAGGGGATGATTCTCAGTCCATCTATTCGTTTCGTGGTGCAGATTTCTACAATATTATGCGTTTTCCCAAAGTGTTTCCCGATACACGGATTATAAAACTTGAAGAGAACTATCGCTCAAGCCAACCGATTTTATCACTTACCAACGATATTATTAGAAATGCTTCAGAAAAATATACAAAAACGCTGTTTACAAATATAGAAGGTGATCGTAAGCCCTATCTTTTTGCAGGACGTGATGAGCGTGAAGAAGCGCTGTTTGTCACAAAAAAAATTGCAGAATTGCGAAGTAAGGGGCTTGAATTAAATACAATTGCGGTTCTTTTTCGTTCCGGGTTCCACTCCTATAAACTTGAAATGGAGTTAAATTCATCAGGTGTGGAATTTGAGAAACGTGGTGGTATGAAACTCATGGAGTCGGCGCATAATAAGGATTTAATCGCATTTTTACGACTGCGGGTGAACCCATTTGACACACTTTCGTGGAATCGTGTTTTGTTGCATCTTGACAAGGTAGGTCCCAAAACTGCCAGAAAGATAACAGATTTTATCGCAGAAGCAGAGAACCCTGGACTGGCACTCTCCGAGTATCCTTGTGGTAAAACATGGGAAGCAGGAATCACAAGACTTGCAAGGCTCTTCAAGGATATGGATGGAGAAACAAAACCTGGCGTTCTTTATGAACATGTGTGGAACTATTACCAGCCGCTGTTTGAAAAGATTTACCGTGACGACTTCCCCAAACGGCAAAAAGAGCTTGACGAGATGCAAACAATTGTTGCTGGATATGACGATTTACAAAGTTTTGTTGACGAGGTAATCCTTGATCCCCCCGAGGTAATAGCCAGAGATCGTTCAGGTGGTGATACTGAGCGAATGATTCTTTCTACAATCCATTCGTCAAAGGGTCTTGAATGGGATGCTGTTTTTGTTATGGGACTTGCGGACGGGCGGTTTCCCAGCTCATCTGCTGGTCTTGGTGAACAATGGGAAGAAGAGCGACGGCTCCTCTACGTGGCAGCAACCAGAGCGAAGAAATATCTGTATCTCAGCTATCCTCGTGTCATTATGACAATGGATCGGCAGTTTAAACGAGTGGGCATGTCACCTTTTTTATCAGAATTACGTGCAGGATTATTTGAACGATTGGACAGTGATGGTAAGAGAGATACCACACCATCTTTCTTAACAGCTCAAGACTTTCCAACAGAGGGTACGGATTTTACTAAACATACCAGAAAAGCTCAAAAAATAAATCTGGAATCAGATGAATTGCAGGCAGGTGTGTCTGTTACCCATCCATTTTTTGGCGAAGGTGTTGTGGTTTCGGATCAACAGGGGCGATCGCTTACTGTTCAATTTTATCGCCATGGCTTAAAGACTCTTCATCTTGATTATGCAAAAATTTCCATTTTGCAATAATTATATATGAATTATCAGCAAACTCAGGAATATCTCGAAAGTCTCCAGTTTCATAAGATCAAACTTGGCCTTGATGCGATGCGTTCGTTTATGGCTAAAGTCGGAAACCCAGAGCAAAACATGAAAATAATTCATGTTGCAGGAACTAATGGTAAGGGGTCGGTATGTATGACTCT
>JAOZTO010000381.1 GCA_029942265.1 Desulfocapsa sp. | reverse complement strand
GTTGAGGATTTTTAGATTAACGATCGCTCGCAGATGGCCTGAAGATGAGATGTATAGATGGGGAATTTATTTCGTCCCCGTTCCTAACCGTTATATTTTCTTATAATGAAACAAAAAGGACAAGTATGAACCCAGAATCGATTAAAAAGTACAAACCTTATCCTGGAGTACAATTACCAGAGCGAACCTGGCCCGATGCCATGATTAACAAAGCGCCGGTTTGGTGCAGTGTCGATCTTCGAGATGGAAATCAGGCTCTTGTACAACCCATGGATTTACAACAAAAAATCAAGCTCTTCAAGTTACTTGTTGCCATCGGATTTAAGGAAATCGAGGTTGGATTCCCCTCAGCATCTGAAGTTGAATTTGAATTTGCCCGTACTCTTATTGAAGAAAATCTTATTCCTGAAGATGTGACAATTCAGGTACTCACCCCAGCTCGCAAAGAGCTTATTGAAAAAAGTTTTGAGGCGGTAAAGGGTGCCGAAAAAGTTATAATGCATCTCTATAACTCAACATCTACCTTACAGCGAAGAGCTGTGTTTAAAATGAGTCGTGAAGAGATCACAGTGCTTGGTGTTGAGGGGGCCAAAGTTATTAAGGCATGCGCCCAGAATGCGCCTGAGACAAAATTCCGGTTTGAATATTCACCAGAGAGTTTTACCGGAACTGAACTTGACTTTGCATTATCAATTTGTGAAGCGGTTATGGATGTGTGGCAACCAACAGAAGAAAAACCAGTTATTTTAAATCTGCCTTCAACTGTGGAGATGGCCACTCCAAATGTTTATGCAGATCAGATAGAGTGGTTTTGTAATACGATTAAGAATAGAAAGGCTGTTCGTGTTAGTTTGCATGCTCACAATGATCGGGGATGCGCCGTTGCAGCAACAGAACTTGCATTGATGGCCGGTGGTGATAGAGTTGAAGGAACTCTGTTTGGAAATGGTGAACGGACCGGTAATGTAGATATTATAACTTTAGCATTGAACATGTTTACACAAGGGGTTGATCCGCAACTTGATATTCATGACATCAATCGCTTGATAGAGGTTTCGGAACAGGTAACAGATATACCTGTTCATGTTCGCCATCCATATGCAGGAGAACTTGTGTACACAGCATTCTCAGGATCACACCAGGACGCAATCAATAAGGGAATGGATTTGTGTGGACGTGACGAGGATGGAATCTGGGCGGTCCCCTATCTCCCCATTGATCCAACTGATGTTGGTCGGACATACGAATCGATCATAAGAATTAATAGTCAGTCCGGAAAGGGCGGAGTTGCATATATTATGGGGCAGGAATTTGGCGTGAAGATGCCCAAATCCATGCACCCTGAATTTGGAGCTGTGATACAAAAAGTTTCTGATGTTGAAGGACGGGAGCTCCAGGCAACTGAAATATGGGATTCATTTGAAAAGGAATACTTGCAGAGTAATTCTCCATTTTCACTGGTAAGTTTTCATGTGGTAAAACGTCACATAGACAATGATGTGGAAGACACGTTTGCAAAGGTTGAGGCTGTAATAGAAGACGCTGGTGTGGCAAAAAACATAGAAGCAGAAGGGAATGGGCCGCTTGATGCCTTTTGTGCTGCTTTGAAGTCAGGCCTTAATGTTGATTTTAGCCTCAGTAGGTATCACGAACACGCATTGAGCAAGAGTTCTAGTTCTAAAGCCGTTGCATATATAGAGATCACAACGGCGGATGGTTCTAAAAAATGGGGTGTCGGTATCGACACAGATATTATCGTTGCTTCAATCAAAGCAGTGCTCAGTGCATTGAATAGAGCAGCATAAAGCATAAGGACAAGCTCTTAGTTTAGTAGATAATAGGTAATTCCACCGGCAGCAAGCCAAATATTAGTAATATTAGAGATAGTGATATTCAGTATTGCTGCTAAAGGTTTTTTGCGACTTAATAGGGCAAGGCACGATTTAAATTCCGGCCAGGATGTGAGTGATGCCAGAATCAGAAAACCGATCACTCCTTTTGGTGCTTTTGATTGCTCTGCCGCAAAAGACACTACAGGATCAAGGAAGTAGCCAGCAGCAAGCAAAAGGAGTATGGCTGGTGCCAGCCATCGTCTTGCACCGTCATGGCTTAATACATCACTTGGTTCGTCCCCTTCATCAGGGCGCATGAAAAAGAGAGGTACTGTGATCAGGATTGCCGCAAAAACCCAATATACATAGTATGATTCCGGTAACAAATAGAAACTGACAGCAAGGCTTGCGGTGCTTAAGATTGTTACTACGCTGTAAAGAGGCCTTGTCTTTAATGTCTTCAAGGCCATTTTACATATAATTGCAGCAGTTATCAGTAGGATGGGGTTCATGAAGTTTGAACCAAGGGGCGTTGATGCTGCAAACAGAACATCACCAGCAATAAGACCAACAATCACACACAGTGCTTCAGGGCCATTAGTTATAAATCCTGTAACTGTCCCGATTCCCTTGATATGTTTGATGGATTCAATAATTATTTCAATTGCTAACCCAATAAACAGCATTTCAATGATTATTCCTGATGCTCCAATAAACGAGAGTTGGACATTTCCTTGAAAGAGCAGGCTACTACCACAAAAAAATGTCAATACCATTACCCAGACTACAACATCCAGCCGTGTTATTGAACTGAGTAAGAATTGCTTCATGTAGTACCCAGGCTTTCAAGGAACTCTTTAATTGCAGAACGGCTGAGTAAAATTCCACTCAACTGTTTATCGCCTGATTTAAGGGTTGGAATAAACTTCACACCATCTTTTATGCTACGTAGAGGGTTTGTGAGAATTTCAACTTCTTCGAGTTTGATGCTGTCATATTTTGTCAATAGCTCATCCAGAGCTTTTTTTGCCATATGGCAGCGTGGTCAGAGGCTTGAGTGATAAAATGTGAGATTCATAATGTTTTGTTTTTTGAATGTATGGTGAATAAAGCTTTTTTCGAATCCAACTCTGTTGGTAAACATTTGGGTTGGGCTCAAAAATAGGCTCAACCACTGAGCTGTAAATGTTTGGATTGTACCCCA
>JAOZTO010000380.1 GCA_029942265.1 Desulfocapsa sp. | reverse complement strand
CCTTTAGCAGCCTAGGAAGTCTCATTATACATAAACTGCATAAACGCGCTGATTCTTTTAGTTTTCCTTAAATCAGGGTGCGTTAGCATCCAAATTTGTGCGAAAAACCTCTCTGGCACATCCATAACCCGAATAAGGTTGCTGTGCCCATCCCCGACATAGGTTGGTAGAGGCGCGATCCCCAATCCCTGTAGAGCATAACTGTAGAGGCTTGTGAACATGTTGCTGCTGAGGCTGATTGCAGATTTTGGCACTAGACTTATCAACCATTTATTCACAGCGAGATTTTTGAGTTCGTCGCCGAGTATAAGAAGTTTATGCTTCTGGATTTCTTCTGGTGAGGTAGGTCTGCCGAACTCTTCAACGTAATCAACAGAAGCGTACAGGCCAATCTCTATCGGAGCAAGCACCTTGCCTATCATATAATCGGGATGTCGATTGTAAGCGGAAATGACGATATCGGCTTCTCTTTTAGCCAGGTCCGTGTAACTATTCCTGACAACGATATCAAGCAGGATTCCCGGGTAATGCTCTTTGAATTTTTTCACATAGGGCGGTAGCCAATGCTGTCCAAGGGTATCTGTGGTTGAGACCCTAATTTTCCCTTCGTAGCGGATGTCGCGCCCTGCCACTGACCGTTCAAGTGAGAGAAAATCATCTTCTATATGCATAATTTGACTAAAAACTTCTCTCCCACTTTCTGTTAGTACATATCCGGATTTCAAACGTTCGAATAGCCTAACTTCCAGTTTCTTCTCAAGACCGTTGATCCTGCGTAGTACCGTGGAGTGGTTTACCCGAAGGGCCTTACTCGCTGCGTTGAGTGAGCCAAGGCGGGCGACCCGAAGGAAATATAAATAATCATCCCAGTTGACCCTGTTGTGCATATTTGCATTCCTCTTTGGCGGTTTTTGTCAATTTACATGCATAATACTACGAACTATATTGTAAAACAAGAAGGGCGAATCCCTTAAAACAATTAACACATATTGATAGAGGAACAAAAAATGAAAAAAGTAATTATAGCAGCAATCAGCATCTTATTTGCAATGACAACAAGTGCGTTAGGAGCTGTCTGGGAAATTGACACCGACCACTCAGCAGCACATTTCTCCATACAACACATGGCTATCAGCAAGGTGAAAGGAACTTTCGACCAGGTTTCAGGAAAGCTCGAATTTCATGAATCTGGCCCGAGCCCATTTACACTTGAGATAGTCATCGATACTGTATCAATAGATACCGGTGTGGAGAAGCGTGATAGCCATCTGCGAAGTGCAGACTTCTTTGATGTGAAAAAATACCCATCGATCAATTTTATTTCAAAAAAGGTTACACCAGTAGGAAACGGTACCTACGAGGTAGAGGGTAAACTCACCATGCATGGTGTAAGCAAGAACATCAAAATCGCACTTGAAGGGTTGGAACAGCAGGTGAAAGATCCCTGGGGTAACATTCGAAAAGGTGCTCAAGTTACTGCCGATATCAACAGAAAAGATTTTGGGATTGTCTATAACGCGGTCCTAGAGAGCGGCAATCTGCTCATAGGCAAGACGGCAGATGTCAGTATGGATATTGAATTCATAAAAAAATGAACAAAAAGCAAGGCCTGACTGCCGTGGCGGTCAGGCCTCTATTGTTCACTATGTCGACTTAATTCACGTAATCTAGTGAAACAAACCATCGACGAGGAGGAGTAGCAGATGAATGATAAAAAAAGATTGGAGAATGATTTAAGTGCAACATCAAAAATACCCGCTCTCTTTCTAGGGCATGGCAGCCCAATGAACGCCCTAGAGGAAAATGAGTTTGTGCAGGGCTTCAGGGAAGTTGCTGTTTCGTTCAAGGCTCCTAAGGCAATCCTCTGTATTTCTGCCCATTGGGAAACACGCGGAACAAGAGTAACAACTATGCGGAACCCGAGAACAATTCATGATTTTGGCGGGTTTCCATCTGAGCTTTATGCAATACAGTACCCGGCCCCCGGCAGTCCTGAACTGGCAGGTGAAATCGACGAACTATTATCATCCGCATCGATCAGGCTGGACGAAGAGTGGGGGCTGGATCACGGATCTTGGACAATTTTACGACATATGTATCCAAATGCTGACGTGCCTGTTGTTCAGCTAAGCCTTGATAACACAAAGAGTCCGTTGGAACATTATACTCTTGCCAAAGAGTTGCGCAAACTCCGGGACAGAGGAGTGCTTGTTGTGGGAAGCGGAAATCTTGTCCATAACCTCCAGCATCTTTCCTGGAGCAGATTGCAGGAAAATTTTTATTTCGACTGGGCAGAGGAAGCGAGCAGCACAATGAAGGAATTCATTCTGGATGGAAACCATCAGGATTTGATACACTATTCTCGGCAGGGAAAAACATTTCAGATGTCAATTCCTACGCCTGAACATTTTCTTCCCCTGCTCTACATACTCGCACTTCAGAGTAAAGAAGATGAGATTTCACTATTCAACGACAAACCAGTTGGTGGCTCATTGTCTATGACGTCTGTGAAGATTGGGTAAAGAATGGGAGCCGTGTGTTTAATGCGTCCCCACTACAATGAGCTGGTCAAGTAAAAGTGGACATTTTATTAAGCACTTTTTGTAAAACCAAAATTGTCTCGAATTTCATTGGGATGGGGCTAAATATCCCAGATAAGAATGACGTCTTTGGCTGTTGCAAAACATTTCAATATACTCGATGATACTTCTTTGTGCTCGAGTGCGTGTTTCGTATTTTTCGCAGAATACTAATTCAAATTTGAGTGTTCCGAAAAAGCTCTCAGTCACTGAGTGTCCCAACAATCACCCTTGCGACTCATGCTGGATTTTAATCCATGAGTTTTCAGCAAGCGTTGGAAATCATTACTGTAGTGCTGGCTCCATCTGGCTTCGCTGCCCTGTGAACGAGAAATTACTCGACCCCATGGTAACAGCAGCGTCAGAAACATATATTTTTGCATGGAGCTTTTTATTTCTATCAGGAACGTATCGACACAGGACTCTTCCGCTCTTGATTATATTCACAAAGAAAATGATCTTGTGGCATAG
>JAOZTO010000379.1 GCA_029942265.1 Desulfocapsa sp. | reverse complement strand
ATGGGAATTCCTAACCCGGCTGCCAATCGATATCCGGTCTGCATCGCTTCACTGTCGACTGCCTGTTTACCGATGAAAACAAGATCTCCCATACCATCATTTTCCATAACTTTTTGCAAAACCGCTGCAGTATCACTGCTATCAAAAAACTGCTCATCCGTTGTCACCAGAATTGCTCTATGGGCTCCAAGGGCAAGTGCTGAACGAACAGTTGCAATGGCATCCGGATTGCCAAAAGTAATCACAATAACTTCGCCGCTACTTTTTTCGGTGAGACTGACCGCTTCCTCAATAGCATATTCGTCGTAAGGGTTTATCAGAAACTTTACAGATCTATCAAAACCGGTATCGTCGACAACTTTGATAGTTGCGGCTGTATCAGGTACGCTTTTTACACAGACAAAAATTTTCATAATTATTTCCCTTCCTTTTATTTGGAAGTTGTTATAGTGGTTCATCAGGATTCACCATAGCCGGATCAGAATGAGAGGGCTATGGTGTGATGGTTGGGTTACATTTTTGTTCGCTCCCCTTTGGGGTCGTATGGTGCTTTTAAGTGGATGGTGATCGGATAATTTTTACCGTTGACACCAATTTCATAGGAGCCTTCGCTGACCCATTCGTTGTTGATACCTTCAGGATTCTCAAGATAGCACATACCAATAGAACCTTTTACAAAATGGCCGTAGGCACCATGAGTGTTGCTGCTGAGCAACTCACCATTTCTGTATATCGGTTCATCGTGATAGATGAGTGGTTCCGGATCGTCGATTGTGAAGGTATACAGTTTTCGCTTAAGCCCTTCTCGCTTCTGTTTCAGCAAAGCCTCTTTCCCAAGGAAGTCGCCTTTGTCAAAGTTGACAGCAAATCCCAGCCCTGCTTCGAGTACACTGTTATCTGGGTCGATATCAGAAGGCCAGTGTTTGAAACCTTTCTCAAGGCGCAGGGAATCGACTGCGTGCAGGCCGACAAGTTTGGCATTAAATTCTTTTCCAGCTTCCATTAAGGCATCAAACATAGAGACCGCAAAATCTGTTGGAACATAGAGCTCCCAGCCCAACTCTCCGACATAGGACATCCGAACAGCAAACGGATTAGCGTAGCCCACATGAATTTCTCTGGCAGTTCCAAATGGGAAACCCTCGTTGGAGAAATCATCATCGCTGACTTTCTTAAGCAACTTACGGGAATTGGGCCCCATCACTCCAAGCATCGTGTAAGCTGAACTGACATCAATTAAGAAGGCGTGAGCTCTCTCAGGAATTGCCCTCTGAATATAATCAAAATCTCTGAGTGCGGTTGCACCGGCAGTGACGATAAAAAAAGTATCCTCCCCACGCCTGGTAATGGTAATGTCGGCTTCAATACCGCCACGTTCGTTAAGCATCTGTGTGTAGACCACCTTGCCGACAGGTGCATCAATATTGTTGCCACAAATTTTCTGCAAAACAGATAGGGCGTCTTTGCCTGCCATGATAAAGTTAGCCATGGAAGAAAGATCATAAATGCCAACACCTTCACGAACAGCCATATGTTCAGCAGCAGAATATTCAAACCAGTTTTGCCGGTGGAAGCTATATTCATATTTGGCCTCAACTCCTTCCGGTGCAAACCAATTAGCCCTCTCCCAGCCAAACATCCTACCAAAACAGGCTCCACGTTCTGCCAGGCGATCGTGAACAGCTGACATCCGAACATTTTTTCCGGTTTCCATTTGTTTAAAAGGAAAATGAATACCAAACAGATTTCCAGGTGTCTCTGGTGCCCTGTCTTTGAGCCAGCGTTTATTCATCATCCAGCTGAAACATCGGCGGTTGTCTGCCTCCCATATGTGTCCACTGGAGGGATAGCCGTTGACAATCCATTCGGCAGTTTTTTTACCAACACCTGCACCACACAATATTCCTGAGGAATTCATGCCACAGGCTGTGTAGAACTGTTTCATCCCCGGTACTTCTCCCATGATATACATGTTATCCGGTGTAAAGCTTTCCGCAGTTGTGGAGAAGTGACGTATCTCGGTATTCTCCAGGGCAGGAATGCGATTCATTGCATTTTCCAGTAAAGGCGTCAGGTGTTCCAAATTTTCTGGTAATTCTCGGAAGTTCCAATCGCTTGGTATGCCTTCAGTCCCATAGGGAATAGCACCATATTCAAAGGCCCCCAGTAGGATTCCACCGACCTCTTCCCGGAAATATAAACTGCCATCCTGATCCCGCAGTATAGGCATGCCTTTATAAGTACCTTCAATAGGCAAGGTAACAGCGTGCATGTGTTCACACGCATGAATAGGCACACTGATCCCAAGCTTACGGCCTAGTTCACGACTCCACATACCGGCAGCCAATACTGTTGACTCACATTTAATATCACCATGATTGGTTTTAACACCAATTACCTGGCCATTTTTCATCTCAAAATCTAGGACCTCGATCCCTTCAAAAATCTGCGCTCCCCCCTGCCTGGCCCCTGCTGCCATGGATAAGGTTGTTTCTACTGGATTTACTACCCCTTCGTTGGGCATGTAGTAGGCGCTTAACACGTCTTCCGTGTTAATAACCGGCCATCGTTCTTTTAATTCATTAATACCTATTGGAAGATTAACAATACCGAAGCTTTTAGCTAATGATTCCAACATTTCCAACTCATGTTTACGATGTTCTGTTGTTGCAATATTTATGACACCAGTCTCAATTAAACCAGTGGCATGTCCTGTATCTTTCTCAATTTCCTGATATAATTCCCAACCATGTCGCGTCATATTGACCATTTCCGGAGTGCCACGCAATTTGACTATTAATCCGGAAGCCGCCCAGGTAGTGCCGCTGGTTAATTCTTTTCTTTCCAGTATAACCACATCCTTTACACCGAGTTTGGTGAGATGATAGGCAGTTGCACAACCGATGATGCCTCCGCCTATGATGACTACTTTAGTGTGGCTTGGCAGTTTTTTTGTCATTTTCAAGTTCCTTTGTTTTTGGTCGGGATTCCCGCCATATGTTCTTTTCAAGTAACTGTTCAGCTAGTACCCGATATTTGGCATAACACTGAACTGTAACTGTT
>JAOZTO010000378.1 GCA_029942265.1 Desulfocapsa sp. | reverse complement strand
CACTATCCAAACATTTACAATTCAGTGGTCTGGGCTGTTTTAAACCCAATCCGGGTACTTACTAATGAAATTACAAAACAACATAGGTTACGATGAATAAAAGAATACTGTGCACAATAATTTTGATTTTGTGTGTTTTTTCAGTACCAACGAACTGTTTCTCCAAAGAAACAAGTGTTATCGGTATGTATGGTGTTCCAGCAGGGGGGCATGATAAGAACAGTGCTTTGGCTACTAAACTGAAAGAAAACAACGTATCGGCTGTGTTTGTACCACCAGATAAAAACACCATCAAATTTTTTAAAGAACAGGGATTCGAGGTCTTTTTGACATTGAATGTCTTTGGCGGTAAACAGCCATGGAAAGAGTTTCCAGCTTCCATACCGGTGATTGCCGATGGAAGCAAATTATCTGGGAAATATGGCGGTATTTGTCCCACTCATTATGAATGGCGTGAAAGTCGTCTCCAACTACTTGATAAGTGGTTGACAGAATTCTCTGGAGAGGATTCTGTATCTGGTATCTGGCTGGATTTTATTCGTTATCCTGGTAGCTGGGAACATGCGGATTCTGTGATCCCTGACACATGTTATTGCGACAGATGTCTTTTACTATTTCAGATTGAAAAAGGTGTTGAAATACCAAAGGGACTTAGCTCCCAAAACACGTCTGAGTGGATTAAAAAACATGCTGCTTCAAAGTGGTTGGAATGGAAAAAAGAGCAGATAACATCGTTTGTTCGGGATGCAAAAACAGTAATTGATGCCAACGAATCTGGTACATCCATCAAGTTTGGCGCATTTCTGGTGCCATGGATGCAGGGCGAGAAAAATTCTTCTATGACTTTTTTGTTAGCTCAGGATGCAGAACAGATTGGTCGATATGTAGATATCCTCTCCCCCATGGTTTATCATGAAATGCTTGGCAAAACCCCTAATTGGATAAGAGAAACAACAGAATATTTTTCAGATATTACAGATAAGCCGGTTTGGCCAATTATCCAGGCACAGGATCTCCAAGCTGAAGAGTTTAAGGAAGCTGTTGATGCGGTAACATTCGGAGAGGGAGACGGAGTGCTTGTGTATTCGTACTCTCGAATGGAAGACAATTACTGGCCATTGCTTTCGTCTTTCGTAAAACAAACAGATCTACTGAATCAGGAAGGTCAATCGCCCAATAAGTGTACCATTGGAAAGCAGTATCTCTTTGAAGCCGATTTTTTTCGACAAACTAGATTACGAACCAGTTACCCAGAAGTTATTTTGTGGGGAAAAACATTTCTCTTAAATACTCACAGAATAATCGGTAAATATCAGCACCTCAGAGTGCATTTTACGTGTACTGAGGAAATGGCAGAGTCTGGCGCAGAACCTTTTAAGATGAAAAAACCACGTCAGGGTCAGCAATTTTATCCACGCAATCCACACCTATACCAAAAACAAGAGTATAAACAGAAAACTCGTGCTGACTTACATTATGACTATTTTCCTGTCGGTGCATACGGTGGGAATTTAAATAATTTACAAGAATTCAAAGATAGCGGATTAAACAGTAGTATTCTCGGATTAAGCAAAGAAGCTGTGGAACAGTGTGTGAAACTGGATATGCACTGCACTTTTTCCCTGCCACGGGATGTGGAGAAGATTAAAATCCTACTCGACAAAGTAGGACAAATCCCGAAAACAGGCCGATTTGCTTTCTATGTAAACGATGAACCTGGGATTCACTCTTTTCCACGATGGAAAGCAAAAGATATTGATCTGTTACTCAAAGAACGATATCCGGAAATGCCAACCATGATGGCAGTGGTCAGACCACAAGTGATACCTGATTACACACAGGCTGCCGATTATTTTATGCTTGATCAATATCCAGTACCTTTTATGCCGATGACATGGTTGTCGACGTCTATGGATATTGCGGCAGAAACAGTTGGTAAAAAGAGATTATTTTCAATTATTCAAGCCTTTGGGGGAGAGAAATGGAAGGTGTTTGGCTGGCCAAGATTACCAACATATGAGGAAATGAACTGCCTTGCTTTTTTATCAATTATACATGGTAGTCGAGGAATATACTTTTATAAATACCAAGCTATTACCGCCACCAAAGAAAGTAAACAGGCTTTTGAAAACGTTATAGCCAATATTCAACAGATTCAACCATGGCTGATTGCTGACACTATTTTTACAAAAGTTCCTGTGAAAATGACTTCTGGAAACAGATTTGATCCTGCAGGAAATCCTGCAATACAATGTGGAGAGAAGCAAATAGATGGAAAGAGGCTGCTGATTTGTGTAAATACCATCGAAACATATGTCTCTGCTGAAATCCCTGCGATTGATACGGAAGAGTTGGTAATTAGTGAGTATAATTTTACACCTTTTGAAGTAAAATTATTTCCTTGACTACATCAGTTTTTACAGATATGACAATTATGATGGATTCGTAAAAACCCATAAAAAAACCAGACTTTTTACGAGTCTGTCAACATTGACAGTTCAACAAATTCATTAAATTCATTAATATGTACACACTATTCTCCTATCAACTGAACAATCAACTCTCTATCCTACGAGGGCTCTTTAAAAATCCAAAATTCTGGATAATTTTGGGCCTGGATATTGTTTTAATTATCTTGGCACATTTCCTTGCCTACGCTATTCGCTTTGAACATATCTTAATAGGAACTGACCTAATCCAGTTCCTCAGTGTTCTTCCCCTTCTGATTCTTGTTAAAATCCCAGTTTTCTACGCAACAGGTTTATATCGTGGTATGTGGCGATACACCAGCTTACGAGACTTAATAAATGTTGTTCAATCCACAATAATTTCATCTATTATTATTGTCACAATAATTCTTTATATGAATCGATTTGATGGTATTTCTCGTTCCATCTTTATCCTTGACGCAATATTAACATTCATGTTTATAGGCGGACATCGCATTATGATCCGCTTCTATCACCAAAATAGTACCGGTTCCAGAAGTCTGATTCGTACATCCACAGCACCAAAGCAGAAAAGGTTGTTGTTGATCGGTGCCGGAGACGCTGCTGAGAATGTACTAAGG
>JAOZTO010000377.1 GCA_029942265.1 Desulfocapsa sp. | reverse complement strand
TGTCGCTGTCTTCCATATATTTTTTTAAGAATTGCCCAGCTCAAATAAAACGATATCAATGCGACAAAATAGAAAAATATTGAACCTATCAATAAAGGTTCACCACCAGTTGAGCCAAGTTGAACAACGTATTCTTTACCACTGATTTCAAGTAACCTTTCAGGGCGATAGTAACTATTTACATAGGACATCATCATGAAAATTGGGAAGTACGTAGTGGCAAAACCAAGTAACAGGCCTTCAAGAAAATAATCATAATAGCAGCGATTAAGTTTTGCCTGATCTATATTTCTTGCCATCCGTGAGCCTTTTTCACGATCTTCGCAACGCGTTGCTTCTTCTCTCACACCAAGCCAGTAATGAAAATCCTCTTCAAGTTTGGCGTGTCGTTTTGTGCGACAATGCTTACTGAGAAATTTAGTTAAGCACACAGTAAGGAAGGCCAGCAGAATCAAAACAAAAGCAGGCCCCGTAGCGTTATGAATCGGAGTAAGTAAACTGTCTGTAAATCCTGTAACAGCCAGAATTGCAAAGTATATATATTCCCAAAGTATATCTAAAAATCGTTCCATGATATGTCCGTCTGTGTAAAAAAAGATACTGTTTACCAGTATGAATTACATGCAGTCCGGTGTGAGAAAAACCACACCGGAATGATTTGTTACTACTGTTTCTCCTAGATCCAATACTCAATTTTGAGGAAACGGAAGAACAGGAAGAACAGTGTACAGGCAAGAACGATCTTCAGTGTTTTTTCACTAAAAACTTTCTGGAACCTGCTGCCGAGCATACCACCAGCAAAACCACCAATAATGATTGATCCACCAATTACCATATCTGGCAGATAGCCATTAATGACGTATCCGATAAAGGAACCAATACTTGAGAAACATGTTCCGATCAGAGAAATTGGAACAGCAACATACATAGGAAGTGCTGCAATTGTGGTCATCATAGGAACGAGCAGGAATCCGCCACCAATACCAAAGGCACGTGAAGCGATACCAACGATGATACCAAGGAATGCAAAAAGTAGTGGGTTAATACGGAATTCTTCACCCCAGAATTTGAAGCGGTAATCAGTAAGCCCTGATTTTACAGGCTCGATTGATCCCATTTCCACTGATCCGCCTGTTTCTTTAGCTTCTTTTACAGCAGCATTAAACTTCTGGGTCATGGCTTTGATATTCTTTCTCTTATTCATAGCCCCAGGGGTCATTTCCATAAGAGTTTTAACACCCATGATGACAACCAGAACACCTAACCATTCTTTATATGCTTTCATGGAAAGATATTGAGTGACATAGCCACCAAGCCATACAGAACCAATGAAAATACCTGCACCGAAAGAAAGACCAACAGGCCACGCAACGCGTCTTTCAACTACAGCAAAGCGATAAAAAGAGCCAAGGGGGGAGAACAGGGTCAGTGCAATATTTGATGGACGAAGAACGTTGGCCGCATTGATACCGACAGGACCTGCTGTTTGAATAAACAGAGCCTGGAAGGCACCCATAAGCATACCACCAGCTGCACCAATCATTGAAAAGTAAGTACCAACAATGATGGCACCAATCACGATGATAAGTGGATTCATGTAACGATATCCTTTAGTGAGCCAGAAACCGTTTTTCTCAACGGTATAGGCGCCACCTTTGGTACCATTAACATATACATCAAATTTGGTGTTTGGTGCGGTATCACGGTAGGAAGCAAAGGATGCAGTAAATTTTCCGGTTGCTTTGTCAAGTTTGATTGATGTGCCTTTGTCCCAGTAATTACCAGTTGTTGCGGCATCGCCAATAACACTACGGGCAAAGATAACAACTTTACCTTTTTTGTTTCCTTCTTTTACAACAGTATTAATTCCGTATGAGTTTTCATGACCGAACTTGAGAAAATTCCACTGTTCTGCGGTCTTGATTGGACCCATCATATCTTTGGCAGCAACGTCATCAAAGTTCTTTTTAAGCCTGAACATTGTGGTTGAATAGAGTCCCTGACCTTTTTTAAAGATAAAGGAAGGGCCACCAAATTTCTTATCCACATCTTTACCAAAAGAAGCACGATCAGTTGTGATCATATAGTAAAGTGGTGGAATAGCTGTGTCTACGGTAAAGCCAGCTTTTTTTCCATATTTTGGCAGTTTCTTTTTCTCAAACTTACCATCAGTATCAGATGATTTGAACATCTTCTGCTGGGCAATGGCTATATACAGTTCCTGGCCTGGTTCAATTTGTCCTTCGATGGTTACAGTATCACCGGCTTTGTATTTTTCAGCCGATATAGTTGTTGCTGCAAAGGAACTGCTCTGGAATACCAGAAGCCATATTGACATTACCATTAGAGATAATGACAGTCGCTTGCATGTGTTCATTTTTCCACTCCTTTTTCAAAATATAACAATTAGGTAGCTCTGTTCAAAAAATGGATTTCGTGTTTTGATTTAAAAGGCTGCCTTAATAATACAAATAAAAAAAACAGGCAGTAACAAAAATCACGACAAGAAGTCAATCTGATGCCAGGTACCGGTAGTTGGCCTTTGATTAGGCCATTTACTTCAATAGTGCAAAAATAGTACTATTTGAATTCCTTACAATTCCTCCTTTGTTAGAGATTTGTGTTGATAGTGATGGTATCACTGTTGAATGTTAAGGACTTTTGCAACTTTTTCTTCAAGTTCGTCACGGTCAATAGGCTTTACGCAATATTCATTTGCTCCAAGGCTGATAGCTTCTCGAGCTGTTTCAACGGTCGGATACCCTGTTAGCATGATAACGTGTATTGAACTGTTAATTTCTTTCAAGATGGCAAGAACTTCAACGCCACTCATTTTTTTTAGTTTGATATCGAGAATGGCTAAGTCAACCGGATTGTTTTGTGCATGTTTAATAGCGTCTTCTTCTTCGGTGAACGTGTGAACGGTATGCCCTTTTTTTCTTAGAATTTTACCAATGAGAACTGTTGCATCCAGCACATCATCAAGTGTTATTATATTGGCCATGAGATCCTCAAGATTAGTAGTAAATATTCGGCTAGCACCCCATCTTCGTTTGATCCGGCTTGTTCACATATGAA
>JAOZTO010000376.1 GCA_029942265.1 Desulfocapsa sp. | reverse complement strand
GCCAATGAAATTGGAAATGTTCTTGAAACAATAACAGAAATATCTGAGCAGGTTAACCTTCTTGCGCTAAATGCGACAATTGAAGCGGCGCGAGCTGGTGAGGCGGGGAAAGGCTTTGCCGTTGTTGCCAACGAAATAAAAGAACTTGCTAAACAGACCTCAGGGGCAGCCATGGAAATAAGAGCCAAGGTTGAGGGGATCCAGCATTCTACCAAGGGAACTGTTCAAGGAATTGAATCTATATCTAAAACCGTAGATAGTGTAAGCGAAATAGTTTCCATCATATCCATTGCTGTTGATGAACAACTTACCACAACAAACGAAATTGCAGCCAACATTACCCAAGCCTCTGTCGGTATTACCGAGGTGAATGAGAATGTAGCCCAAAGCTCTGCTGTGACCGATGAAATTACCCGAGATATCAATGAAGTTAATGATGCATCTCAGGGGCTTTCCCACAACAGTCTGGAAGTCAACAATAATGCACAAAAAATGCGAGAACTTGCTGATGAGTTAAATTCACTGGTTAGTACTTTTAAGGTGTAGTGGGCATTATTGGTGTAGGTTATTTATTGTACGTTCCTAATCTCCTCCTGGTCCTGGAATGCTTACAGAACCAGGCAGGAAATTTACGCAACTAACACGCTTGATGATCTTTTTTCTTATGACTTCGCAAACCACATACGTTCAGCATTCCTATTTCCATCCAGTTCCATATGGCCGGAAATAGAACCGTGGGAAACTTTTTTACTATGGGCTTCCACAATCTGATTAAACATTGGCACCACAGTGCCGCCATCATCTTTTACCAGGGATTGCATCTCACCATAAAGTGCTTTACGTTTAGTTTGATCCAGTTCTGCTCTGGCTTGTATGAGCATTTGATTGAATTGTTTGTTTTCCCAGTGCGAATCATTCCATGGAGCACCGGCAGCATATGCCACAGAGAACATCATGTCCTCAGTGGAACGCCCACCCCAATAGACCATACACCAGTCTTTCTTCAACCAGACATTGCTCCAGTATCCATCGCTGGGTTCTCGGACAACATTGATGTTGATACCGGCTTTTTTAGCACTCTCCTGATACATAACGGCCGCATCCACAGCACCTGAAAAAGCTGCATCTGAAGTGTGAAGATTAAAAGTATGATCCAACATTCCCGCTTTTTTCATGTAAAACCTGGCCTTATCCGGATCGTAGGTACGTTGCTCAAGACTATCATTGTAATAACGATTCACTGGTGAAATAGGTTGATCATTTCCCACTTCTCCATAGCCTTTCAGGATGGTTTTGACCATCGCTTTCCGGTCAACCGCAAGTTTTAATGCATTGCGTACATTAATATCATTATAAGGCTTTTTATCCACATGCATGGGAATTGTATAATGCATGGTTCCTGTGATGGCTGTCACGTTGATGTCCGTCATTCGCTTCAGTAAATGAACGGTCTTTACATCTGCTCGGTCTATATAATCAAGACGCCCTGTTTTTAGCCCGTTTGTTCTGGCATTCACATCTGCAATAGCAAGGGTTTCTATAGCATCAAAATGGGCCCGGTTTTCTTTGAAATAATTGGGGTTTCGACTTGTTAGTCCCCGGACACCAGGTTCCCACTCTTCAAGCACATAGCCTCCGGTACCGATCCCTTTTTGCCAGCCATCTCCTTCAGTGTTATTTGGATAAATGATGAGATGATAATCACCCATAATAAAAGGAAAATCAGCGTTACCATCTCGTAATTCAAAAGTAACGGAATACTTCCCGTCTGTTTTGATATTCTCAATACTTTTTAAAAGAGGTTTTGCAGCTGACTTGGATGTCTCACCACGATGATGGTTAATCGAGAAAACCACATCTTCAGCATCCATGCTTTTTCCGTTATGGAATTCTACTCCCTTACGGAGTTTAAATGTCCAGATCTTCGCATCCTTTGAGCTTTCCCAACTCTCTGCAAGCTCTGGTATTGGCTGCAAATTATGATCAATTTCAACGAGACAATTTCCGACCTGAAGGCTCATATTTGTTGCATGATTGGCAAGAAGGGTTGCTGGATCGAGGGAGTCCGAAGTAGCTCCTCCGGTCATTGCCTGTCTGAAAGTACCGCCTTTTTGCGGAGTTGATGCCATGGCATTTCCAGCAAGAAGGCTTGGGGAAACAGCGGCAACAAGCCCTAATGCTGAAAGCTCAGCAATAAATTGTCTTCTGGAAATTTTTCTCTGATGATATAGTTTTGTTAAGAATGGTACGGTAGTCATTTTTTTCTCCAAGTTGTTGTTGTGCCGGTTATATTAAGTGCAGCATGCAGCACTTCGTTAGGGCACTTTAAATCGTTCATGCAAATGCTGCAGTGCGCCCGGCCAAAAGATTATTAAGCCAGTTGGGATCCATCTCTGGGATTGATGCCAGCAGCTTGTTTGTATATTCGTGGTGGGGTGGAGTTAATATCTGCTTTTTTTCACCCTGTTCAACAATATTCCCATCTAGCATAATTACAATTTTATCGGCAATGGCCTTTACCGTTGCAAGATCATGGGTGATAAACAGATAGGCCATATCAGTTTTATTCTGTAGATCCTGCAAAAGGTCCAGTATTCCTTCTGCCACAAGCTGATCTAAAGCTGATGTCACCTCATCACAAATAATCAGTTCCGGTTCGGCAGCCAATGCTCTTGCAATACAGATTCGTTGTTTTTCTCCGCCTGAAAGCTCTGTTGTTAAGCGGTCAATATATTTATCAGGATCAAGCTCGATCTTTGTTAACAACTCTCTGACACGCTTATCAGCCTCTTCTCCTTTGATGCCAAAATAAAATTCAAGAGGTCTGCCAATAACCCTTCTGACCTTATGTTTCGGATTCAACGCAGTATCCGGCATCTGATAGATCATCTGCATTTTCCGTAAATCTTCTTTTTTTCTTTTTTTCAGTTCGTACGGTAATTCTTTGCCAAGAAACGATATTTTTCCATTTTTTGCCGGTAGAAGACCGGTGACAACCTTTGCAAGAGTGGATTTACCACTACCAGATTCCCCAACGAGTGCAACTGTTCTGCCTTTTCTGACAATCAGATCGATATTT
The DNA here is from genome assembly GCA_029942265.1 of Desulfocapsa sp. Lineage (GTDB taxonomy): Bacteria > Desulfobacterota > Desulfobulbia > Desulfobulbales > Desulfocapsaceae > Desulfocapsa. The sequence continues at coordinate 17 of JAOZTO010000376.1, read as the reverse complement.
TCCAGAACATTTTTATC
>JAOZTO010000375.1 GCA_029942265.1 Desulfocapsa sp. | reverse complement strand
AATAATATATCATGATCGCATCCCTAACAGGAAAAATCCAATACAGTACTTCAGACCGATGCATCGTTGATGTAAACGGTGTTGGCTACGAAGTGTTTATGTCCACCGAAGGCCTTGCGTCTCTGCCTGAAAAAGGAGGAGACGTTTTTCTTCATATCCACACCAATGTTCGGGAAGATGCTATTGTTTTGTTTGGCTTTGGCGAACGTATGGAAAAGGAGATGTTTCTCACGCTGAAAACGGTTTCCGGTATTGGACCAAAGCTTGCACTGGCCATTCTTTCAGGGATGCATGTCGGCAGGTTAAGCGAGGCAATAGCCACCGAAGATATCAAAGGACTCACCACCATTTCAGGGGTGGGGAAAAAAACTGCAGAACGACTCTGTGTTGAATTGAAGGATAAGGTTGGTGCTTTTCGATCAAGTGCGTCTGCCATAACTGGGACAGCCAATGTAGTCACAGGCAATAGTGGTGCGTTGGCTGATGCTATGTCGGCACTTGTGAATCTTGGTTATCCTGAAAATATTGCAGGGGATGCTCTTGGCAGAGTTAAAAAACAACATGGCGATGAATCCTTTGCAGCAATGAAAGTTGAAGATCTTATACGGGAAGGACTACGGGCGCTCGCATGAACTTTGAAGAAGAAATACAAGCAAATGATAGGCTGGTGGCTCCGGCTCCTGCGCTCGATGAAATGCTTGCACCAGATCATGCCTTAAGACCCAAAAGTCTTAAAGAATATGTGGGGCAGGAGCATCTGTGTAAAAGTCTTGATATTTTTATCCGTGCAGCAAGAGCGCGGGGAGAAGCGCTTGATCATGTGCTCTTTCATGGCTATCCAGGGCTTGGGAAAACAACACTTTCTTACATAATCGCCAATGAAATGGATTCCGGAATTAAAATGACATCGGGGCCTGTTATCGAGCGGCAGGGTGATCTCGCTGCAATCCTTACCAGCCTTCAGGAAGGCGATGTTCTGTTTATTGATGAAATCCATCGGCTAAATCATGCAGTTGAAGAGATACTCTATCCTGCCATGGAGGATTTTCAACTTGATCTGATTATTGGACAGGGACCTGGCGCGCGATCTGTAAAAATGGATCTTCCCCGTTTTACTCTGGTTGGTGCCACCACTCGTACGGGATTGCTGACGCCTCCCTTGCGTGATAGATTTGGAGTGATCCTGCGACTCGAATTGTATGAACCCGAGGAGTTAGTGCGGATTATCCAACGTTCTGCCACAATCCTAGGTATGCGTGTGGATGCTGAAGGCGCACTTGAATTGGGACGACGATCTCGTGGAACACCCCGTATTGCCAATAGATTATTAAGAAGAGTTCGTGACTTTGCGGAAGTTGGCGGTCATCCAATAGTGAACAAAACAGTTGCTGATGAGGCGCTTATGTTACTTAATGTCGATCGGTTCGGTCTTGATGATATGGATAGACGGATCATGCTTTCTATAATCGATAAGTTCCAGGGCGGGCCAATCGGCCTTGAAACCCTTGCCACTGTCGTGTGTGAAGAAAAAAACACCCTTGAAGATGTGTACGAACCCTTTTTAATACAATCCGGATTTTTGACACGTACACCACGGGGACGTATGGCCACCATGAATGCCTACGAGCATTTTGGTAGACCGTTGCCGGGTAGTATGAAGAGACAACCCACTCTGTTTGACGAGAGAGAATAAGACATGCAGAAGCGAAAAACAGTTGCTGAAATAAAGGCTATGAAAAAAACAGGTGATAAAATCACCATACTCACAGCCTATGATGCTGGAATGGCTGCAATGCTTGCCGAAGCGGATATAGATGTTTTACTTGTGGGAGATTCTTTGGGGATGGTTGTTCTTGGCTATGACTCGACTGTGCCTGTAAGTATGGATGAAATGATTCACCACGCCTCGGCTGTTCGTCGTGGTGCACCTACAGCATTTGTTGTTGGAGATATGCCTTTCGGTTCATATCAAAGTGGAACTCGTGATGCGATTATAAATGGTACCCGTTTTTTAAAGGAAGCGGGGTGTGATGCTGTAAAACTTGAAGGTGGCCTTGAAGTGTGTGAAACTGTGGAGGCGCTTGTGAAAGGCGGTATCTCAGTAATGGCACATATCGGTCTTACTCCTCAAACAGCGACACAACTTGGCGGATATAAGGTTCAGGGGCGTGATATTGATTCGGCACGCAGGATGGTTGAAGAGGCGAGAGCACTTGAAGAAGCCGGTGCTTTTGCCATAGTCCTTGAATGCATTCCAGGTGTCCTTGGACAAATTCTGTCGGAAGAAATCACCATTCCCACCATCGGTATTGGAGCTGGTGTTCATTGTGACGGACAAGTTCTTGTTACTCATGATCTTCTTGGAATGTATGATAAATCTATTCCAAGTTTTGTGAAATCTTACTGTAAACTTGCACCAGCTATTAAAGATGCTGTTGCCGAGTATAGGGAAGAAGTTCGCAGTGGTAAATATCCGGATAAAAAACATAGTTTTTATGGTGAATCCAACCTTCGTGAACTAATGGGACTTCACACCATATAAAGAGGAAGACAATGGATCCACAGTTTTTGATACCTGTTTTTTTTGTCTGTTTTGTGGCTATTGCTATTGTAACCAGCACCTATAATAAATTTGTCAAGTACCGGAACAGAATTGAAGAGTCATGGAGCAGTATTGATGTTGCATTGAAACGCCGTGCAAATTTAATTCCAAACCTTGTACGGGTAATTGAAGGTTACAGTGCTCATGAAAACAAAATATTTGAAGAGAAAACCAGGGTACTCGGTGGAGAAAATGACGAAACACGCATGAAACAGGAGAGTAAAATAACCAAGTCCATCGGTGGTCTACTTGCCTATGCAGAGGCATATCCTGATTTAAAAGCCAGCGAAAATTTTCTCGATCTGCAAAATAGCCTTGATCAGATAGAGATGGAAATTCTACAAGCCAGAAATCGCTATAATGGCTACATCGGACGATTCAATACTCAAGTGGAATCTTTTCCTGCATCGCTGATTGCTAAAAAATTTGGTTTTGAAAAACAGGAGTACCTGTCTCTTGAATTGGCTACTCAGCGTGATATGCCCAATGTTGATTTTGCAAA
>JAOZTO010000374.1 GCA_029942265.1 Desulfocapsa sp. | reverse complement strand
CAAAATAGCTGTTGAAAACAGGAGTATCAGCTCTGCAATACTTACAGTCCGTAGACCAAAACCGTAGAATTACAGGACTTCCTTTCCAGTTCGACAATTGAATGGTAGCACCTGCTAGACTGGTTGCGGTAAAATCCGGTGCCATGTCTCCAACGGTTAGTTTTTTCTGTTCCTCGGTTCCACAACCACTCATAAAGAGCAGGGCAAGCAAAGAAACCAGCAAGGCAAAGTAAAAGCGCATCTATTGCTCCATGAGTTGTCCGTTAGTCATCTGCATCTTCCGTAATGCTTTGTGCCCCATAGCAAGTTTTGTATTGTGCGTCACTATGACAAATGTGGTTCCCTGTTCATGACGACGATAAAAAAACTGCATAATATCCGCTTCTGTTTTCTCGTCCAGATCCCCTGTTGGCTCATCTGCCAGAATGATTTTTGGATCATGCATAAAAGCCCTGGCAATCGCTACACGTCGCTGTTGACCGCCTGAAAGCTCTGCAGGAAACGAACTTTGTCTATCAACTAAGCCAACTTCTTCCAGCAACAATTCAGCACGGTTTTTTCTGTTCACAACATTTTTTTCGCCGGAAAAGCTAAGGGGCAAGAGAAGGTTCTCGTAAACAGTGAGGGTTGGAATAAGGCTTGCAAACTGAAAAACAAATCCTATTGTCTGATTTCTGATTCTTGATACTTCTTTATCACTTCCCTTCCATACTTCTTTGTTTTCAAATAAAATTTCCCCACTGTCAGGGGCAGTCAAACCGCCAATAAGACTTAACAGTGTCGTTTTTCCAGAACCTGAATGTCCACGGATGGTAATAAAATCCCCTTGAGCAATATCAAAGTTAATGGTATCGGCTGCCGGTACAGTCTTACTATCCACCACATATGTCTTTCGAAGATTCTTACATGAGATAAGCATAAGCTCCCCTATCAGTTAAATATCATAATTTTTTATTTTTTCATTGACAAGAGGTTACCACGTGGTGGTACAATAGGTCAAATGCTATCTACTTTTTTTTAACATGAAGCAGGTAATGTTTCTAGGAGTTTGTCCGAGAATAGGTAAATATTCGGCTAGCACCCCATCTTCGCTTGATCCGGCCTGTTCACATATGAACTAATATAGTTCACAAGCCGGATCAAGCGAACCTGGGGCACTATCCAAACATTTACAGTTCAGTGGTTAAGCCTATTTTTGAACCGAACCCGAATGTTTACGAGAATAGGGATTTCGTTCAAAATCGAATAATTTTGGCAAAGGACCATTCTCGGACAGCCTCTTGGAATGCGTGGTCGTATGGGAAGTTCATTCTAGATTTTCTCTTGGAGGAGTAATCGATGCACAAACACAAAAGCAGCGTTTTAAGTTCAGTTGTTGCAGGAACCATGTTTCTTTCATTTGCCATTGGCGGTGTAGCCTTTGCAAAAAAATATGAGGCTGATGTATATGTAGCCGGAATGGGAGGACATTTTGCTGATGCCAAAGTAGTTATCGAACCAGAAAAAGACACCCCTATCACCATTACAGAGCTGTCAAAAATAGATATTGGTGATGGTGACACCCACCCCACCCATGATGCCAGAATTGACACAAAAGATCGCAACATCATGTACTGGTCAACCTATAAACTTGACAAGGATACTGAGGGTTCCATTACACATGTTGGTAAAACTGACCTTTCCACTGGTGAAGTTATTACAGACGTTGAAGTCACCACTCCTGCCGGTATTCTCAATACCTCAAAAATGTATTGTGCCTCCGGTCAAAATGAATCTGTCTTTATTCCTGTAAGCATGAGTAAACCAGGATACGTTACAATCATCGACAAAAAGACCATGGAACCCAAACATCAGGTGTTTTTTGAAGGAACTGACGCTGATCCCGGTGTAAGTTATAAATTTATTCATGGCACCACCTCCCCTGACGGTTCTGAGTATTTCCTTACTTTCAATGAATCAGACGCCCCAGCATCTTCAAAAGATTTCGGAAACACTGTGGGAAAAATGCACATGGTGGTAGTTGACACAAAAGCACTTGAACAGGGAAAAATCAAGGTGTTGAGAAAAGGAATTGCCAACGGAAACAAAAAATCAACAATCTCTTTTCGCCAGTACTATTCTCCAGATGGAAAATATATTGCCAACGCAAGTGGCGACATTCTCTACATCATTGATGCAAAAACCCTGGAAGTTCTGGACGCTGAAACCGCTATGCCACTTGATCAGTTTCACGATGCCATGTTCACACCAGATTCCAAATACGTTCTCGTTACCTCAAGAGCTAAACGTATCAAAGAGGGTGTTACCCCAAAAGATCCCAAAAAACCTTCCAACACTGAATTTTTGATGGATGGTACTCTGATGCTCTACGACATGGACGCTGGAAAGTTTACCGGTAAATCTACATCCACATGTCTTGCCTGTCATGACGAAGATCTTGGCACCGGCGAAGATGCTGTACATGCAATACTTTGCGGTCTGGATGCAAACTGGAAATAATTCACTCTAACAGAGATACACTCTCAGCCCGCCCCCTAGGGTTCGGGCTTTTTTTACCACCAATAATTCCATGCCTCTTCCTGAATCCATCTCACTATATCGGCTTGCCTGGAAAAATGTCAGTCGCAAACTGTTTCGCAATGTTATACTTGCAACAGCGGTAGCTCTTCTGGTTGCCCTTCTGGTATTTGCCCTGCTGTTCAACGATGCCGTAAGAAGTGATATTGACACTGCAACAAAACGTCTCGGTGCCGACATTGTTCTGGTTCCCGCCAAAGCCCAAAACAGTGCTGAGGAGTTTATCCTTGAAAGCCAGGAAAAAACGTTTTACATGGATGCTTTTCTTCTTGATGCTGTAAAAGATCTTGAAGAAATTGAAGCCCTCAATGCACATACATACCTTGACACTCTTGATGCCGGATGCTGTTCAATTGACCAGGGTCAGGTTATTGTTTTTAATCCCGAAAATGATTTTATAGTATCTCCCTGGCTGGCAGAAGGGAGCAAAAAAGAACTGCAAGATAATGAGATCTACGTGGGAAACTACGTCTTTGAATATTTGGGTCTCATTGATACTGCGTCTCTTTTTGGTACCGGCGTTAAAAT
>JAOZTO010000373.1 GCA_029942265.1 Desulfocapsa sp. | reverse complement strand
TTATTAGAGTAAGACAAGATTATCACGATGGATAATCTCATCAGAATCATTACTGCCAAGCAAAACGGCAATATCATGAGAATGGTGTTGTTTTATAATATCAACATCTTCTGAAGAATAATTAACCAGTCCAGTTGCAATAATCTTCCCCTTATTATCAATACAATGTACCGCATCTCCAATTCCAAATTTCCCCCGAACTTCCACTACTCCTGATGGCAAGAGACTACAGCCATTTTTCGACAAGGCAGCACAGGCACCAGTATCAAGCACCATACTACCTTTTGGATGTAACACATTAGCAATCCATTGTTTTCGTGGTTTGTTCTTATCAGGTGATGGAAGAAAAAAAGTACCTATCAGTTCACCGTTGAAAATTTTCTGAAGTATTCTATCTTCTCTACCTGGTGCAATAAATGAAGAGCCTCCACCAGTGGCTACAATTTTCGCAGCACGGATTTTGGATTGCATACCACCTGTTCCAAGGGCACTTGTCACATTCCCGGCCATTGCTTCAATTTCTTGAGTAACAGCCTTTACTGTATGAACAGGTCTTGCATCTTTGATTGTTTGCGGGTTTCCAGTATATAGACTGACAACATCCGTTAAGCAGATAAACATATCCGCATCTATTAGATTTGTGAGGAGTGCTGCAAGGGTATCATTATCGCCAAATCTTAATTCGTCAACCGCAACGGTATCATTTTCATTTAAAATTGGGATGACATTGAAGCGAAAAAGGGCAAGGATAGTATTTCTTACACGTAAGTACCGCTTCCTGTCTGCAAGATCAGAATGGGTTAGCAATATCTGTGCAACATTTTGTCCGCATTCTTCAAAAGCAAGTTCATACGATTGCATCAAGCTAGGTTGGCCAATCGCCGCAAGAGCCTGTTTTTCAACAAGCCCAATAGTGGTCGAATCGGGGATGGTGATTTTGCGTTTTCCTGCAGCAACTGCACCAGAGCTGACAAGAATAACTTCTTTGAAATTTTTTTTAAGAAAACTTAGTTCTTGTGCAATATTTTGAATGGCATCATTATTAATACCGTTATCGTCGGTTAACACCGCAGAGCCAACCTTTACAACTACACGCTTTGCATTGGCAAGATTTTGTTTTCGCAAGGAAATAGCTTCTGAAGCACTAATTTCTGAATATAAATTTTCCATAAGCATTTATTTGGGAAATTTATGTCGCTGGAATCTTGACCCTGTCTAGGATATCACCAATGGTAGCCTTCAGGTCATCAATTCCATCTCCGGTAAGCCCTGAAATAGTAGCAACCTGAAACCCTTTTTGCTTTAATATCTGTTTAACTTCTGCTAACTCTTCAGGATCGGCGATGTCAATTTTATTGAGAATAATAAGCGTTGTGCGTTTAACAAGTTCTTCTTTGTAGGATTTCAGCTCGTTTTCAACAACCTGAAAATCATCAATTACCTGGTCACTAGACGCATCAAGTATATGCAGAAGTATACGTGTTCTTTCTATATGGCGAAGAAAGGTAAAGCCAAGGCCAATCCCCTTATGGGCTCCTTCAACTAATCCTGGTATATCAGCAATAATGCAGGATTCTCCAAAGCCAAGATGAAGAACACCAAGTTGAGGCTCCAAGGTAGTAAATGGATAACTGGCAACTTTAGGATTTGCAGCTGATAACTTTGAAAGAAGTGTTGATTTTCCAGCATTAGGGAGACCAAGTAATCCAATGTCTGCTATTAGCTTCAACTCAATTTGAAGCCACATCTGTTCGCCTTCTTCACCCTTAGTCGCAATACGTGGGGTTCTGTTTGTTCCTGAAGAAAAATGTGGGTTTCCGAGACCACCTTTTCCTCCATAAGCGGCTACATAAGTGTCACCTTCTTCACGAAGATCAGCCAACACTTCACCAGTATCACTATCTTTTATGATAGATCCAATGGGGACGGCCATGTAACAGTTTTTCCCTTTTCGTCCATGCATATCCTTCCCTTTGCCATGGACACCACGTTCAGCCTTGAAATGGGAACGATAACGGAAATCTATTAAGGAATGCATGCGAGTGGAGCATTCCAAAATAATATTGCCTCCACGTCCACCATCGCCACCGTTAGGGCCGCCCCTTGGAACGTACTTCTCTCTACGAAAACTGATACAGCCGTTTCCGCCATCTCCTGCTTTAACGTGAAACCTTGCTTGATCGACAAAAGCCATTGGAATATTAATGTGTTATGATATAACAAAAAAAAACTCGACCTTCAAAAACTGCTTGAGGTCGAGCTGAAAGTTCTTATACAGCAGTATTTTAAGCACTGTAAAGAATGAGAAAAAAAAGAGCAACCCGTTTTTTGGGGAGGCCTGTCCATAAATGAACAGACACCAATTAATCAGGCGGTTGGATAGACGCTAACTCTTTTTTTCTTTTGTCCAAAATCTTCAAAAGTTACAACTCCGTCAACTTTAGCAAAAAGGGTATAGTCTCTTCCGCAGCCGACATTGGTACCTGGGTGAATTTTAGTGCCGAGTTGTCTTACAATTATAGTACCGGCTGTGATATTTTCTCCACCGTAACGTTTAACGCCACGTCGTTGTCCTTGACTATCACGACCGTTCCTAGAACTACCACCCGCTTTTTTATGTGCCATGCTAAACTCCTTATCATCGTTACAAACCGATGTTTATGGGAAACTCTAAGTAGTCCCCTCTTGAATATCAGGCGTTTATTTCCTGAATTTTAAGAGCGGTGTACATCTGACGATGTCCCTTTCTCAGCCTGTAACCCTTTCGACGTTTTTTCTTAAAGATAATGACCTTTTTGGCCTTTCCCTGTTCGGCTATTCTGGCAACAATCTTGGCATTTTCCACTACTGGACTGCCTATTTGAACGTTGTCTCCATCAACCACCATTAATATGTCGGTTAATTCAACTGTGTCACCAACATTGCCAGCAAGTTTTTCTACTCTAAGCTGGTCGCCACTAGCAACTTGATACTGCTTTCCACCGGTTCTTACTATTGCGTACATTCGTGCATCCTCTTAATATGTGTTAATGCAATTATATTTAAAATCAAAGAAAGGCAACATGCGAATAGACTTTTTTTTTATATTAATGTCAATACATTTCAAACAAATCTATAAAAAAAGTAAATATGGTGCACTGCCAAAGGTT
>JAOZTO010000372.1 GCA_029942265.1 Desulfocapsa sp. | reverse complement strand
TGTAATCTGTTCTTTATGGGGGGGATATTCTCAAAAAATGCTAATGCTTCTTCAACAGTCATGGAAAGAACTTCGTGGATATTTTTGCCCCGATATTTGATTTCAAGGGTTTCGTGATTGTAGCGTTTGCCACGACACGCATCACATTCAACGTAAATATCAGGAAGAAAATGCATTGCAATTTTATTTACACCTTCCCCCTCACAGGATTCACAACGCCCACCTTTTACGTTAAAACTGAATTGCCCTAATTTATAGCCTCGCACCCTTGATTCGGGTAATCTGGCAAACAACTCTCGAACCGGTGTGAAAACGCCAGTGTAGGTTGCAGGGTTTGAGCGAGGTGTTCTACCAATGGGGCTTTGGTTAATATCTATAACCTTATCGACCTTTCCAAGCCCTGTCAGTTTCGTTCCACCAATATCGATTCGATCAAGTTTACGTGCCAAACCCTCTTTTGTAAGAGTAAATAAGGTTTCTATAACCAATGAGCTTTTTCCAGAACCGGAAACTCCGGTAACGCACGTCATGACACCAAGTGGGAAGGCAACGTCCACCTTTTTTAAATTATTAACAACTCCATTTTTCAACCGAAGAAACTGTCCCCTTTTAACAGTTCTTCTTTTCTTTGGAATCGCAATTTCCAAGCGTCCAGACAAGTAGTTTCCTGTTGGTGAATCCGTGCATTTTAGAAGATTCTCAACATTACCGGAATAGACCACTTCACCACCGTGAACACCTGCGCCTGGCCCCATATCGAGTACATGATCCGCTGTCAATATCGTCTCGGTATCATGTTCAACAACAATGACACTATTGCCCATGTCACGCAGTTCTATCAGGGTGTTAATAAGTTTTCGATTATCACGTTGATGAAGACCGATACTCGGTTCGTCAAGGATATACAAAACACCTGCCAGCCGTGACCCAATTTGTGATGCAAGCCTGATACGTTGTGCTTCACCACCAGAAAGTGTGCCGGAACGTCGTTCAAGAGACAGATATCCAAGTCCAACATCTTCAAGAAACGAGAGACGATCAACAATCTCTTTTAAAATCGGTTCACCAATCTGCCGTTCTCTGTTAGTAAACGGAATGAGTGGTAAATGTTCAATCATTGTATCAATTGATAGACAGGTGAGTTCGTGAATGTTCCATTTACCAGCCTTCACAGCGAGTGCTTCAGGTCGCAAACGTGCTCCATGGCATTTGGGGCATGTTTGTTCGTTCATGTAGCGTCCAAGTTCATCTCTGATCATGGAAGAGTTTGTTTCGTGAAAACGTCGGTCCAGCTGCGGAATAACACCTTCAAAAGGCTTAACAGTTTCCATCAAGCGGCGGCCTTTCTGATAGCGAAAAGCAATATCCTCCAGACCTGATCCATACAGCAGGACATCTTGAATTTTGGAGGACAATTTTGAGAAAGGTGTACTCATTGAAAATGAATAATGCTTTGCAACAGCTTCAAGCATCTGTCCCGAATAACTATTCCCCCCACGTTTTCCCCATGGTGCAATGGCACCTTTTTTCAGACTGAGGGATGGGTCAGGAACAATACGTGCCGCATCAAAAAACTGTTTCACTCCGAGACCGCCACACTCCTCACAGGCTCCCTGTGGGTTGTTGAATGAAAATAACTGTGTGGAGAGATGTGGCATGGAAATACCGCAACTGTGGCAGGCAGCATGCTCGCTGAATAGCCGCTCTTCACCGCTCTCAGGAAAATGGGCAAGCAGAAAACCTTCTGTTAATTTAACAGCTGTGGTAATTGAGTCGCTGAGACGACGGCGACCCGAAGCCTTAACAGCCACCCGATCCACTACAATTTCAATCGTATGACGTTTATTCTTTTCCAGTGCCTGCACATCATCTGTGTGCACAATATCACCGTCAACTCGAATGCGTACAAACCCCTCTCTTCTAATTCGTGCCAGCAGTTGTTCGTGCCGTCCTTTTTTCCCCGTTATCATTGGTGCCAGTAGCATTATCTTAGTCCCTTCAGCCAGGATAGATAAACTGTTCACCATATCTTCGATGGATTGGGATCGTATTTCATCACCACATTTCGGGCAGTGTGGGCGACCACACCTGGCAAAAAGAAGACGTAGATGATCATAGATTTCGGTAACGGTTCCAACGGTTGAACGGGGATTTTTTGAAGTTGTTTTTTGTTCAATGGATACAGCAGGTGAAAGACCTTCAAGTGCATCTACTTCAGGCTTATCCATCTGCCCCAAAAATTGTCTGGCATAGGTAGACAGAGATTCCACATAACGCCTCTGTCCTTCTGCATAGAGGGTATCAAAAGCAAGAGTTGATTTCCCGGAACCGGATAGACCGGTAAAGACAACAAGCCTGTTTCTCGGGATATCGACATCAATATTTTTCAGATTATGCATTCGCGCCCCGCGAACACTAATTTTAACTGGTTCCATAGAGTTTACGACGCCATCATATTTGTGTGATCAATTTTAATACAACGATCCATAACAACCTGCAAACCTGCTTTTTCAGCTAACTGTGCGGCTGCTTCATTGACTATTCCCTGCTGCATCCAGATGGCTTTTGCGCCTATTGCAATAGCGTCTACTACAAAAGGCAGGACATCTTCGCTACGCCTGAAAATATTTACAATATCAACTGGTTCTGGGATAGATTTAAGGTCTGGATAGCAGATCTGTCCATAAATTTCATTACTTCCAGGGTTCACAGGAAACACCGTAAATCCTGTATCAATCAGATACTTCCCAACCATATTGCTCGGTCTGTTTTTCTTGGGAGAAAAGCCAACTACAGCAATTGACCTAATTGATCGAATCAACCCGTTCACCGCTTCTGGTGTTTTTGTGGACATGAAAGTACTCCAAATTGACAACTCTTAAAAAAATGATTTACCCTGCATAGTAGCTATGGTAAAAGGTAAAGTATATTTTCAACTGATTAAGGAACGGGGACGAAATAACTTCCCCATGTAGGCGCTCAGCTTTAGGTCATATGTGATCGATCTGAAAATCTAAAAACCGCAGGCGTAGCAGGGCTACGTCGAGGATTTTTAGATTAAAGATCGGTCGCAGATGGCCTGAAGATGAGATGTATAGATGAGCCTGTTGATTTAATGCCTTTTTGCCCGATCTCTTCGTTAAATGCAAAAT